>JAOACN010000081.1 GCA_026417815.1 Chloroflexaceae bacterium
ATCTATGGCGTTTCTCGAAAAGATTGACCTGCAATGACGGTGGCGCGAGTGCAGCGAGCCACACCGCTCAGTGTCCTCAGTGGATCAAGCATTCCAGTGAGTGCTCTACAATCCGCAATCGAACCTTTGCGCCCTGCGCGCCCTTGTGATAGATTAAGCGGTGGTAGCATTGCAGATCCAGGGTAGGAGCGCATGCGTATCGCAATGATCGTCCACGGCGGCGCCTGGGCCATTCCCGACGAGCAGGTTGAGGCCCACCTGGCGGGCTGCCGCGCCGCCCTCGCCGCCGGCTGGGCCATCCTCGAACGCGGCGGGGCAGCGCGCGACGCCTGCGAAGCCGCCGTGCGCCTGCTGGAAGATGATCCCACCTTCGACGCCGGCGCCGGCTCGCACCTCACCGCCGCGGGAACGGTTGAACTCGACGCCGCGATGATGGACGGGCAAAGCTTGCTCTACGGCGCCGTGGCCAACCTGCGCCGCGTGCGTAACCCGATCAGTCTGGCCCACCGCCTCCTGCAAGGCCCCGCCACCTTCCTGGTCGGTGAAGGGGCAGAACACTACGCCGCTGCCAGTGGCATCTCCCTGTGCGACAATAGCGAACTGGTGGTCGAACGCGAGCGCAAGCTGTGGGAAGCATGGCGCGCCAGCCAGGCCGCGACGGCCGAGAGCGGCGCGCAGCACGCCCTGGGCGGCCGCGATACGGTGGGCGCCATCGCCCTCGATCAGAGCGGCAACCTGGTGGCCGCCAACTCCACCGGCGGCACACCTTTCAAGCTCCCCGGACGGATCGGCGACACGCCGCTGATCGGCTGCGGCCTCTACGCCGACGCGCAGATCGGCGGTGCCGTGTGCACTGGCTGGGGTGAGGCGATCGTGCGCGTCGCCCTCGCCCGCCGCGTGATTGACATGCTCGAACGGGGCCTGCCGCCCCAGGCCGCCGCCGAAGCCGCGGTGCGCATCCTCAACCGGCGCGTCACCGGCGGTACCGGTGGTTGCATCGTGCTCACGCCCGACGGCCGGCCGGGTCTGGCCTGGAACACCCGCCGCATGGCCTATGCCTACCGCAGCGGCACGGGCGATCCGGTGTATGGTGTATGAAGGTGGCGGCTGGAGAAGGCCGGGGAAACCTGGTTTCCCTGGGCCACTGCCCATATAGCGCAACCCGCCTATCTCTACGTTGTCACTTTGCCGCTGGCGGGGGTTGCGGGGGCCGCAGGCCCCTCCGAACCTCCTCCCAGCGGAAGCCGCGGCAAGTGACAGCGTAGAGCTATTCGGACAGGCTCTTAACACAACGTTAACACAGGTTTGCGCAGCATTTAATCTCAAACCGCTAAGATGTCGCTGTTGGTGTGAGTATCATAACCGGCAGGCCATGCAGCCGATGTCCCTGCAAGAGCGTTTCCCGAAGGTTAGCATCGGTCGCGCTTCGGGAAAGGATACTCACGCCACGAATGCGGTACACTATCGGGGTGTTCCGCAAAGACAGGCTTAGTGGAGGTTATCGCTATGTCTCGTGTTCGCACACTGGCGGCGCTGCTGGCGTTCGCGCTGCTCCTGCCAATCCTCGCGGCCTGCGGCGGCGGCACCGCCACCGCTCCAACCACGGCCCCTGCTGCTCCTGCTACAGAAGCTCCGGCGCCCACGGCGCCACCGGCGCCCACCGCGGCGCCCACTGCCGCCCCCGCCCCCACCGCGGCGCCCACCGCGGCGCCCACCGCGGCGCCCGCGCCAACCGCCGCAGGCGGAGCGGCAATTACGCTCCCCGAAGTCGATCCGGCCAAGGTCACCGGGAACATCATCATCGCCGGCTCGAGCACCGTCTTCCCCCTCACCGAGCGCATGGCCGAACTCTTCAAGGAAGACGGCTACACCGGCCAGATCACCATTGACAGCATCGGCACCGGCGCCGGCTTCGAGCGCTTCTGCACCGCCGCCGAAACCGATATCTCCAACGCCTCGCGCCCGATTAACGACAAGGAGAAGGCCGCCTGTGAGGCCGCCGGTCGCCCGGCAATCGAGTTCCGCGTCGGCACCGACGCCCTGGCAATTGTCGTGTCGGCGAAGAATGACTTCGTTGAGGATCTGACCGAGGCCCAGATCGCCGACATCTTCTCGGGCAAGGTCAAGACCTGGAACGAGGTTGATCCCAGCTTCCCCAATCAGCCGATCCAGCTCTTCAGCCCCGGCACCGACTCGGGCACGTTCGACTACTTTGTCGAGCACTTCTTCAAGAAGGATCCTGCCCCCATCCTCGGCGCCAATCCGCAGCTCTCGGAGGACGATAACGTCCTCGTGGCCGGCATCGAGGCTTCGCCCTATGCCATTGGCTACTTCGGCTACGCCTACTACCAGGAGAACCGCAGCCGTCTGAAGATCCTCAAGGTTGAGGGGGTCGAGGCCAATGAAGAGAACGTCGAGAACGGCACCTACTCGGTGGCGCGCCCGCTCTTCATCTACTCTGCCGCCAACATTATGGCGGAGAAGCCCCAGGTGGCCGCCTTCATCAATTTCTACCTGACCAACGTCAACGATGAGATCCGCGATGTGGGCTACTTCCCCGCCAGCGTCGAGGCGCTTAACCAGGCCAAGCAGAACTGGCTCGACGCTCAGAAGC
The DNA here is from genome assembly GCA_026417815.1 of Chloroflexaceae bacterium. Lineage (GTDB taxonomy): Bacteria > Chloroflexota > Chloroflexia > Chloroflexales > Chloroflexaceae > JACAEO01. The sequence continues at coordinate 2,615 of JAOACN010000081.1, forward strand.
AGTAGCCTGCTCGACAGCGGTGTGGGGAACGCCGGGTTCCCCACTTCTCAGGTGTAGGGTTTTCCGGCACATCCTCGCGTCACATTCGCGATCTGGGGCATTGGGACGACCAACTCCCCCTGGTATCATGTAGTCGTCGGCGGTGAGGCCGTACTCCCCCCGAGGGCACGCAGCCCGTGGGGAGCAAGGTCCATCGTGCCGGTCCCACGCAGAGAATCTCGGGCCGCGAGCTCGCATACCAGGTGGTGGGGGCGCGACCGGCAGCATCGTCCGTGGACGCCATGCAATGCAAAGGAG
>JAOACN010000085.1 GCA_026417815.1 Chloroflexaceae bacterium
GTCAGATGTGTATAAGAGACAGGGCGGATAGTGGACTGCCGCAGGACGATGGCCCCGCGCAGCTCGGCCCGCTCGCCAATGTAGGAGTTCCGCCAGATGATCGAGCGGTCAATGTTGGCCCGCGTGTCAACGATGGTATAGTCGCGGATCACCGATGGCCCGTGGACGATCACGCCGCCTTTGATCTTGACCCCGTTGCCCAGGTAGATCGGCCCGTGGAGCTGGGCGTCTGGCGCGATTTCCACATCGCCGTAGACCCAGATGTCGCCGCCGATGTTCTGGCCCAGCCGCGGCAGTTTGACCCGGCCCGAGAGATAGTCGCCGCAGGCTTTCATGTACTCTTCGATCGTGCCTACATCGGTCCAGTAGCCACTGGCGATCACCCCCTGGATCTTGTCGCCCTTGTGGAGCATACGGGGAAAGACATCTTTGGACCAGTCGGTATACTTGCCACGTTCGATATAGGCCAGCACCTCGGGGTTGAGCACATAGATGCCGGTATTGACCGTATCCGAGAAAACCTCGCTCCAACTGGGCTTTTCGAGGAACTGCCGCACACTGCCGTCTTCGTCGGTGATTACCACGCCGTAATCGAGGGGATTGGCAACCCGTGTCAGCGTAATGGTCGCCATCGCCTTTGTCGCCAGGTGGCGCTCGATAATCTCGGTCAGATTGAAGTCGGTCAGCGCATCGCCGGAGAGCACCAGGAAGGGCTCGTCGAGCAGATGCTCGGCGTTCTTGACGCTGCCCGCGGTGCCAAGCGGCATCTCCTCGAGGGAATAGGTGATGTTCACGCCATACTGGCTCCCATCACCATAGTAGTCCTGAATGACATTCGCCAGGTACTGGACGGTGATGATGATGTCGGTGATGCCGTGGAGCTTGAGGAGTTCAATAATGTGCTGGATGACCGGCCGGTCAACGATGGAAACCATCGGCTTCGGACGGTTGATGGTGAGTGGTCGCAGGCGGGTTCCCTCGCCACCGGCCATAACGACGGCCTTCATGGCTGCTCCCCGCTTCGGGGCACGGGGCCACGAAGCCTGTTGAAGCGTGCTATCGCATCGAAAAGTATAGCACGTGGCCGCGATTGGTCGCAAGGAGGCGCGTTCCAGCGCAGTTCACGCTCCTATTGCAAACCCATCCTGCCCGTGCTATACTCCCGCCGAACCGTATGCGCGGGGACGTGGCGGAATGGCAGACGCGCATGACTTAGGATCATGTGCCGCAAGGCGTGCGGGTTCAACTCCCGCCGTCCCCACCATTTAGAGCGCTGACCGGAATGATCCGCTGAGGACACTGAGCCGTGTGGCTCGCTGCGCGCGGCCAGCGTTGCGGGTCAATGGTTTTCCCGGTGCAGCGCAGCTTCGCCGCGCCGCACCGGGAAGGGGAACGTTCGGAGGGGTGCACCCCCTCCGCCCCTCCTCAGCGGTGTAGCAATGTTTTCCCACACCTCCCCACCTCCCCACCTCCCCACCGCCCCACCTCCCCACCTCCCTACCTCCACGCGACCCCGGACTACCGCGCCAGTTCCTTCAGATCCAGGTTCAGCACCCGGGCGATCTCGCGGAGCGGGTTGTAGTAACTGTCCACACTCGGCAGGTTCAGCGCGGCTGGCGGCAGATCGTACCAGTACCTCAGCCCCGCGACCAGCTCGGGATGCTCCTTCACTTCGAGCAGCAGACCGGTCATCGCCGCTTTGAATGACGCGGGTAACTGGCTGTTGACCGCGAAGGGAGCGTTGGGGATGGGGTCGGTGAAGCCGAGAATCGCCAGTCGCCCCTCCGGACAGCTCTCAAACACCGCGCGGATCTCCTCGGCTGTGCGCACCACGCTACTCCGTTGATCGGCAAAGCCGCAGAACTCGATCTGTCCCTCCCGTTGCAGGCGGTAGAGGTTGGCCTCGAACGTCGCCGCCGCCTGGGTGCGCCCGTTCCACACCGCGAGCACCGCGGTCGGGTGCGAGCCGGCAAAGACGGCGCGCATGTCGGTATCGGGGTTGATGCCGGCCTTGATCAGCCCGGCCCGCGGCGCCAGGTGACCCGAGGTCGAGGCCGGATCGACAAAGGCGAAGCTGGCGCCGCGGAGGTCTTCGAGGCGATTGATCCCCGAACCCTTGCGCGTCACGTAGACGCTGTAGTAAAAACTGGGCGCCGCCGGGTCGTAGACCGGGTTGGCCTCATTCTGCGGGTACACTGCCACCGCCAGCGCCTCCGCCCCGGCCTCCTGCACCGCCAGCACGTAGGCGAAGGGGCCGATCTCCATCGCGTCCACCCGCCCGGCGCGCATGGCTTCGATCACCGCGCTGTAGCTGGCGCCGGTCTGGATCTCGACGGGAATGCCCAGGCGCGCTTCGAGCAGCGCACGGAACGGTTCGGCGTTGCGGAGCACCGCGTTGGGGTCATCGCCGCCGAAGAGTCCGATGCGGAAGCGCTCCGGCCAGCCGGCGCGGTCGGCGACGATGGTCGGCGCCGGCGTGGGCGTCACCCGCGCGACCGGCGTGGCGCCGCAGGCCGCCAGCAGCGCGACCAGCCCGATGAGGATAAGGGCAGTCGTAAGCCTGGCCATGGTGGTAAGTCTCCTTGCTCCTCGTGTTCGTGGGAGGGCTGCGCCCTCCCACCCTCTTCTCAGGTGCAGGGTTTTCCGGCACATCCTCCCGTCACATTCGCGATCTGGGGCATTGGGACGCCCAACTCCCCCTGGTATCATGTAGTCGTCGGCGGTGAGGCCGTACTCCCCCCGAGGGCGCGACCCTGGTGGAGAGATCGGTCCCCGCCGTCCACCGGAGTG
>JAOACN010000180.1 GCA_026417815.1 Chloroflexaceae bacterium
ACCCGGCCCTGCTCTCGAACATGGCCAAAACGGTGGACCACATCTCTGGCGGGCGGCTCATTCTGGGGATGGGCGCGGGCTGGTTCGAGCGCGATTACAGGGAGTACGGCTACCCTTTCGGGACAGCGGCGGAGCGCCTGCGGGCGCTGAAAGAGGCCCTGCCGATCATCAAGCGACGCTGGGAGGTTGACGTGCCCCCGCCGATTCGTCCGATTCCCATCCTCATCGGCGGCGGCGGCGAGAAGGTCACCCTGCGGCTGGTCGCTCAGTATGCCCAGATGTGGCACAGTTTCAGCACCCTGGCCACCATCGGGCACAAGAGCGCCGTGCTCGAGCGGTGGTGCGCCGAGATCGGGCGCGATCCGCGCGAGATCGAGCGTAGCGTCACCCCGCGGCCCGGCGAGAGCCTGGACGCCTATGTGGCCGCCGGGGTGACCCACTTCATCTACGGCATGGGCGAACCCTGGGATTTCGGGCCGGTTGAAGCGGCGCTGCGCTGGCGCGAGGGACGGGGCGCTACCTGAGGGTGGCGTAGAACTCTTCTTGCAGGTCCTGGAAGCTCTTGCCATAGACCGTGCGGTAATCGGCGGAGCCGGCGGCGCGGCCCCGCCCGCTGGCGTAGAGGGTATTGAAGGCGTCCCAGCCGTAGGCGCGGGTCAGGTAATCCACAAAGCCGGCCCACATATCGTAGGCGTTGTTGAGGTTGCCGCGGCCCAGGGCGCCCAGGTTGCCGCGGTAACCGGCCTGGTACAACTCGCGGGCGCGGGCGTGGAACGAGGGCGCTTCGGAGAGACTCAACCAGTACTCGCCGGAGATCCAGCAGGCCAGGCCCTCCAGCAGCACGGTATCGGCGCGGCGCTGGGCATCTTTGCCATAGGCCTCGGCCTGGAGGGCATGGGCCAGTTCGTGCGAGAGCACGACCAGGGCGTTGTGTTGATCCTCGCCGGGGCGGTAGTAAATGCGCACGTTGGTGTCGCCGTGGGTATAGGCGATACCGCGGGTGCCCTTGCCGGGGGCCTGGCTGGCGGCGTACACGCCGACGGAGACCCGCTCGCTCAGGGTCACGGCGAAGCGCTTCTGGAGGTAGCTGAGGGCGTGCTCGGCCTTGATGGCCAGTTCGGCAACCTCCTCGGGCGAGAAGGTGCCCTGGCCAACGTAAAAGTCGAGGCGACGTCCGGCGTATACAAAATCGCCGGGCAACTCGGGGCCGCGCCCCGGCAGAAAGCTCGTTGGCGCAACCTTGACGCCGTAGGTGGAAGGAAACTCGCGGCGCGCGAGGGTGGGCGTCGGCGGCAGGGGCGTCGCAGTAGCCAGCGGAAGCGTGGGGGTGGCCGAGGGAACGAGTTGAGCGGCGGCGAGCGGCTCGGCTGCGGGCGCGCCGCGCGGCGGTAGCGTGGCGCCCATCAGCGCGGCCAGGAGGATAAAGCCTGCAATCGCCACCAGCGCGATCAGGGCGCGTCGGGTGCGAGACACCTACAACTCCTCGCGGCACGATTCGGGGTGCCGTCGCAGTGAGTCTATCCGGAAAAAAGTAACCGCTTTTATACCACGGCTCTGCCCAGGTGTCAAAACGGCTACGGGAGGTACGTGTTCAGAGTTGGGGTAACCCCGCACAGAGCTGGGAGCGAGAGCGTCCCGCCCTCGTCAAGACTCAAGGGCAAGATGCCCTCGCTCCCAGGAGAAGTGTGAACACGCACGCGGAGGGCTTCAAAACGTTCATCCTCTACGTTCCTCTGCGCGCTCTGCGGTGCATCTGAACACGTACTACAGGAAGGCCCGGGGCGGCGCAGCCGCCCCACCCACCCGCCGGAGGCGCGCGTTGCATCAGCCCTGCGGGAAGGGAGGATCCGGGAAGGCGCAGCCCTTCAGGGGACTATGCTTCCTGGCCCATGAGGGTAATGGACTCCAGCACAGCCTCACCGGCTACGGCATACATCGGCATTGACCTGGCCTGGTCGGCTCGCAACCAGAGCGGCGCGGCCTGCCTGGTGGGCGACCCCACGGGCGCGGCGCTGACGGCGCCCCCGGCGCTGCTGGACGACCTGGAGGCGATCGTGGCCTACGTGGAGCGGCAGGCCGGGGCGGGCCCGGCGATCGTCGCCGTGGACGCCCCGCTGCTCGTGCCCAACCTTACCGGGCGCCGGCCGGCCGAAGCGGCGCTCAGCGCGGCCTTCCGGCGCTACGAGGCCGGGGCGCACCCCGCCAACCGGCGCCTGCTGGCCCGCGACGGCGTGGTGCGCGGCGAACGGCTGGTAGAACTGCTGGCGGCCAGGGGCTTCCGCCACGTCGAGCGCATTGACGCCGGGGCCGGCGGCCGGCTGATCACCGAGGTCTTTCCCCATCCGGCGATGGTCGCCATCTTTGGCCTGGAGCGGACCCTCAAGTACAAGGCCCGTCCGGGTCGCTCCACCGAGGTGCGTCTGGCCGAATGGCGGCGCTACCAGGCGCACCTCGCCGCCCTGAGCCGCGCCGACCCGCCCCTGCGCGGCCACGAGGCCCTCGCGCACACCGACGTGGCCGCGTTGAACGGGCGCGCGCTCAAGGCCCACGAGGACCGCGTGGACGCGCTTATGTGCGCCTATATCGCCCTCTATGCCCACCGCTGGGGCGCGGCCCGTTGCCGCACCTTCGGCGATATGCGCGAGGGGTACATTTTTACGCCCGTACCGGAGTGGTAGAGAAGATCACCGATACGGACGGACCGGGAGGGTCGCGCCAGGCCGTTCCCAGATGGGCAGGGGCGTGGGGAAGCCCTCTCAGGTGTAGGGTTTTTCGAGCGAGAAGGGGTTTTCGGCATTCCAATGCGCTTCCGATTCTCACCCCCCTGCTCCCCTCTCCACCTATGG
>JAOACN010000255.1 GCA_026417815.1 Chloroflexaceae bacterium
GATGTGTATAAGAGACAGGTCGGGGAGGTGGTGCGGATCGGCGCCACCGCCACCTGGTCGGAGATCGAGCGCCACGATGGGCTGCGACGCGCCGTTCCGGTACTGCCCGAAGCCGTCGAACTGGTTGGCGACATCCAGGTGCGCAACCGGGGCACCCTGGGCGGCTCACTGGCCCATGCCGACCCCGCTGCCGATGCTCCCGCCGTTGTCCTGGCCCTCGACGCGCGGATCGAGGCCCGCGGCCCCGCTGGCGGGCGCAGCCTCCCCGCCGACGCCTTCTTCACCGATATGCTCACCACCGCGCTCGCGCCAGCCGAAATCCTCACAGCGATTGTCATACCACCCCTGGGGGCGGGTGAAGGGGCAGCCTACGTTAAGTACCGCCATCCGGCCAGCGGCTACGCCATCGTGGGCGTTGCTGCTTATGTCAAGTTTACAGGCGACCAGGTAAGCGCCTGCCGGGTGGCGGTGACTGGCGCCGGGCCAGTGGCCACGCGCCGGGGCACCGTCGAGCAGACCCTGATAGGCAGCGACGGCTCCGCGGAAGCCGTTGCCGCCGCCGCCGCGCGGGCCGGCGAAGGGATGGAGATCCTCGGCGACCTCCACGCCAGCGAGGAGTACCGTCGCGCGATGGTCGCCGTCTATACCAGACGCGCCCTCACGGCCGCCGTTGAGCGGGCCAGGGGATAAAGCCGGGCAGCAGGGGCGCCACGGAGCGACTGCGCCGCCATCGAGAAGGGCCTGCGGCCCACGTCGAGACGAATGGAGGGGTGTGGGGAAACCTGGTTTTCCCACACCCCTCCAATGTGCGTTCACCCCAGCGCCGGATGCTTGCGATGGGTAAAGATCGCATCCACGGAAATGCCGCTATGGATGCGCTGGATCACTTCACCCAGCAGGGTGCTGACGCTCAAAACGGTCAACCCCGGCCAGTGTTGCTCGGGCGACAGGGGAAGCGTATCGGTCACCACCACCTCGCGTAGCCCGCACTGCTGCAGGCGTTGGGCCGCCCCGCCGACGAACACCGCATGCACGCAGCAGGCGTAGAGTTCACGGGCGCCCTCGCGTTCGAGCAGGCGCGCGACTTCCAGGATCGAGCCGCCGGTGGCGATCTCATCATCAACAATCAGACAACGTTTGCCGGTTACATCGCCAATCAGGTTCAGCGCCTCGGTGGAGGTCAGCGGGCCATCGCGACGCCCAAGTTGCTGCGTGCGACGCTTCTCGACGATCGCCAGCGGCGCGCCAATGGCCTCGGCGAAGTTGCGCCCGCGTTTGGCAAACCCGACATCGGGCGCCACGACGATCAGATCATCCCAGCCCTTATCGGCCCAGTAGCGCACCAGCAGGTGCATGGCCGTCAACTCATCCATCGGAATGCTAAAGAAGCCCTGGATCTGCCCGGCGTGGAGATCGATGGTGAGCACCTGATGCGCGCCAGCGGCCTGGATCATGTCGGCCAGCAGCCGGGCCGTAATCGGGACGCGCGGCTGGTCCTTCTTGTCGGTGCGACCATAGGCGTAGTAGGGGATCACCGCGGTGATGCGCCCGGCCGAAGCGCGCTTGCAGGCGTCGAGCAGGATCAGCAACTCCATGATCCGGTCACTCAGGTTGGGCGTCGAAAGGGATTGGACCACGAACACGTCTTTCTCACGGACGCTTTCGTTGAGTTTGACGAAAATGTTCTCGTTTGCAAACTTGACAATCGTCGTATCACCCAGCGGTACGCCAACCCGTTCACAGATCGCCTGAGCGAGGGGTATGTTCCCATTGCCCGAGAAGATCCGCATTTCATCAAAACGACTGCCCATGGCTCCTCCCTACGCGCTTGCAAGCTCCGCTTCACCTGGGAAGGGTTGAGAGCGTGTCTCAACGATCGGCAACTGGTTGGAGGGGCGTGGGGAACGGGAGTTGCCCCATGCCCCTGCCAGCATTGTAGCATCCTCGGCAGAGGTTCCCGCCAGTCGTCCACGCGCCGCCGGCCCGCCCTGGTAGAAATCGGACAACGAACCGGTGGCGTCCCGGTACCACCTGCGCGAAGGTTGGGAAGCCCGAACCCTCCCAACCCTCGTTCCTCGACCCGCCGGTTGGAGGAGGGAAGCCGGTTTCCCCACGCCCCGGATCGTCTGAGAAGAGGCGGTAGCGCCACACGGCGGGTTGCGCGCAGGGTCCGGGCACCCCGCGCGGTTCGGAATTGTGAAGAAAAACTCCCGAAACTGGTATGGACGTGGTACGATCTTTTCGCTATACTACCCTATACAAGATAACGACGCATGCCGACCGTGGCGGCGGCGGAGTCTGTAGGTCGAAAGGATCACAAGCTATGAGCGCACTCATTCTCCTTGCTATCGCCGTCGTTCTCGCCCTGGTCTCCGTCGCAGCGCTACGCAAGGTTCAACAGGCGCCCGCGCGCGTCGTTATCGAGCCGGACACGTTGCTGCGTCGGCGCCGCCGCTAGCGCGGTTCCGGGCGATCCGTCGGGGCATTAGCCAGAGGTTACCCGTGGCCAGGCGCGCCGCGTCCGCTCCGCACGCTACCATCTGCACCTGCAATCGCGCTCACATCCGGCATTCCTTCGCGATCCGCCCCCGTTGCCTGTGGGCCTGACGGTCGCAGCGCAAGCAACCCAGGGCCAGGGCAACGTCCCCGAGACTGGCTCCACATCCACCAGAGGTGGACGTTGCGCCAGCACTGGTATTCAGCAGGCGTTCATTGGAACGCGAAGCGCAATCCTCTATACTGAAAGGCGGCCGTGGAACTTCCACCGCCGCCTTCTCGTCTATCTACAGTGGTAACTGCGGGCGCCGCTTTCGCGCGATGAACCGCGCCCCGGTTGCCTGATGGTACACCTGTCTCGCGAGGAGCGCCGGTTGTGTCCCGATCCATCCGTCGTTTGCTCCCCATCCTGCTGATGGTACCGATCCTG
>JAOACN010000342.1 GCA_026417815.1 Chloroflexaceae bacterium
TATAAGAGACAGCCTACATGGAGCAGTTCTTCCGTGTGGTGGATCGGCAGCGCACCGAGGTGCGCTGGCAGAGCGAGTGGTTCGGGAGCTTCACCCTGGAGCACGCCCTCGACCTGGCCGGGCGCTTCACCCTGGCGCAGATGCTCGCCCACGAGACCTTCCGCCGTCGCTACGAGTCCGGCGCGGGCCTGACGATCCTGGAGTTGATGTATCCGATGCTTCAGGGCTACGACTCGGTCGCGATCCGGGCGGACGTGGAGATCGGCGGCACCGACCAGAAGTTCAACATTCTGGCCGGGCGCGAGTTGATGGCCCAGCTCGGCATGCGCCCCCAGCAGGTCGTTCTGGTCCCGCTCATCCCTGGCACCGACGGGCGCAAGATGAGCAAGACCTTCCTCAACACCATTGACATTCGCATGCCGCCCGCCGAGATGTTTGGCCGGGTCATGTCGATGTCCGACGCGGTGCTTCCCCTGTACTTCGAGGTGTTCACCGATGTGCCGCTGGCGGAACTTGCCGAGATTCGCCGCGCCCTGGCGGAAGGCACGGTCAACCCGCGCGATCTGAAGGCGCGCATCGCCCACGAGATCGTGGCCCAGTTCCACGGCCTCGCCGCAGCCCAGGAGGCCGAAGCGGCCTTCGTCCGGCAGTTCGTCCAGCGCGCAGTGCCCAGCGAGATGCCCGAACATCCGCTGCTCACCCCGGCCCCCATTGTTGATCTGATGGTTGCCGCCGGGTTGGCCGCCTCGAAGAGCGAGGCGCGGCGCCTGATTGACGGCGGCGGCGTCAGGGTGAATGGCGAGCGCGTCGAGGGCTACGACCTGGTGATCCAACCCGGCGCCAATGCGGTGGTGCAGGTCGGTCGGCGCAAGTTCGTGCGCGTGGTGTGATCCTGGCTGGAAGAGTTGCGGGGAACCCGGGGTTCCCCGGTGGGCGCCACCCTCCGGGTCGTGCCCACCTGCGGACAGGGGCATAGCCCTGCTTTGTCACGTTGCCGCTGGCGGGGGTTGCGGGGGCCGCAGGCCCGCGAAGCTCTTCCCTTCCTGGTGGCGCGACGTCGCCGCGCCGCACCAGCAAGGGGAAAGCTCGGAGGGGTTGCACCCCTCCGAACCTCCTTGCAGCGGAAGCCGCGGCAAGTGACAAAGGAGAGATAGGGAAATCTGGTTTCCTTAGTTACGGGTAGCGAAACCGGATGGGTCCCAGGGGGAAAAGACCATGAACACGCACGAGGAAGTGCGCCTCGCGCCGCTGGACCCGGCCGACATTCCCCACCTGACACGGTTGATGGCCGCGACCTTCGACGCCGACGTGCCGTCCTTTGACGAGGTCAGCCCCGATCTGCTCCAGTGCTACTACACCGACGACCTGTTCCAGAAGTGGCCGCCTGGCTGCATTGACGCGGAACGCTTCAGCGTAACGGTGCGTAACACCCTGGCGGGAGCGGTGGTGATCTGGCACTACCCCGGCGACACCAGCGTGCTGGGGTTGCTCTTCGTCACGCCCGAATACCAGGGATATGGCGTCGGGGCCTACATCTGGCGCTTCCTCGAGGAACGCTACGACGAAACCGCCCGCTGGCTCGTCGCGGCGCCGGGATGGTCGCCTAATACCCAACGCTTCTACCGCCACATCTGCGGCTTCACCCCGGTGCGCTTCGAAGGGGCCTACGTGATCCTGGAGAAAGCCATCAGGCGTTGACCTGCCTTCAATCCCCTTTGATCTGGCGGGTGAGGTTGCGGATATTGTTGCTCCACCCGTCGAGCACGTCGTTCAACCCGCCAAACAGACCCGACGCCTGGCGCTGCCCTGCCCGTCCGTGGGGCAATGTGTACGCCGGCGGTCGCTGATGGTCGGCGCCGGTGGGAGGTGTGTCGGCGTGGTGCTTGACCGGCTGCACTCCGTCGGGACGTGGGGGCAGGCCAGGCATGGACGGGTTGATCGCCGGGGGCAAGCCGCGCGCCGATCGCAGGTAGTCGAGGGCTTCGATCTCGTTGCCAAACAGCCCGATCCCACTGACCAGCTTCACCAGCGGCGCGAAAATCAACAGGTGGTGCTCGCTCACGACGAAGGCCAGGTGGCCCAGCCGGGGATGGTGGGCCACCTGTTCCATACGCCGACGCGCCGCGGGGCTGGCCCCGCTGATGCGCCGGCCATCAACCAGCAGATCGGTTGGCTGCGTGCAGGTATCGAACAACGTCCACAACTCGTTGAAGTAGGTATTCGCCTGATCCAGAGCCAGATGGCCCTCGAACACGACCCAGAAGAGGTCTTCACTATGGCGGGTGATCCGGTAGGGCATCAGCGCACTCCTCCCCAGG
>JAOACN010000426.1 GCA_026417815.1 Chloroflexaceae bacterium
GCGCGACAGGCGGGGCCACGTCGCCGGGGGAGGCGGCGGGCGCGGGGGCGGGAGCTGGCGCAGCGGCAGCCGCGGAAGGCAACGTGCCGAACCCGGCGGCGGCGTAATCGGCGGCGATCAGCCCGCGAATGGTGGCGCCCACCGCTGGCGAGAGGCGCTCCTCGGCCACCCAGCGTTGCACCAGCGCATCGAACTCAACGAACCGCTCCGGCGTGGCGCGCCCGGCAGCGGGGGCAACATACGGATTGACGGTGCGCGGTCCCGCGGGCCGGCGCGCCAGCCAGACGATCACTGCCAGGAGTAGGATTGCCAGCAGCGCGGTGCAGAGCAGTGTGGTCAGCAGGTCGATCATAGGATCTCCTCACGAGGACGGGGGGCCTGGCACGCACACCTTGATCAACGACGGCGCGCCGCGTTCCGGCAAAGGAGCGCCATACCCCCATAATTGCAGCCACCGAATAGTGTACGATACGACACTATACGCTGGTGTAACCAGCAGGTAAACATTCTGTTACCGGCGCGTTACAGGCGGGAAAACCGCGGAGGCAAGAGCAAAGGGCAACCGGCGCATCAGGTTCCAGGCAGCTCCACCCCACATCGAAGACCTGAACGAAGAGAGGGACTTTGCCGATCCCTGATTTTGCCCATCCACGGCTCGTTTCCACCTCAGGAGTGTGGAGCGAAACCCGACGAGGAAGGAGATTCTTCCCGAAAAGGAGAGGAATCTCTCAATGAAAGAAAGGTAAGGCGCCCCTCAACAGCGAACCGGCGGATCGCTACCCTGTGTGCAGTATGAGAGGGGCAAGGGAGTCTTGCCCCATTCAACCTTCAATCGTTTTGAGATACATCGGTAATGAGGTGACACCCATGGAAGCGATGAATCAGCGTGTGTCGCAGGTGGCGGGTCGCGAAGAACGCATAGAGAGCCGGGGGCTGTTCGGGGAAGTCTCGGAAACTGCGGCCCTGATGCTGGCGGCGGTGATCACCATGCTCACCTTCGGGGCCATCGCCTACGCGCTGAACGCGCTGTTCACGGCGCTGGGGTAAAGACAGGCTATTCAGGGGAGGGTCTGGGAGAGTTACGCCCTCCCAGGAACATTCTTCGTCACACTCTTCATCGCGGCGCCGCCGCGAACCAGCGAGAGAACGTAACGGCCCGGCGGGTCCTCAGGACCTGCCGGGTCGTTGTACTTCGATGACCTCGTCGGCGACAACATAGGCGCGTTCATCGGCGGCGGGGGATACCGTGGCATGGCCGGTGAAGCTGCCAAAGGCGGGCAAGATGGCCCGGGCAGGGCCGACGAGGAAGCAGGGCAGCCGTTCGCGCTGGCGACCCGGGCCGGTCAGGACGACGGCGGGATGGAGGTGCCCGGCCAGGACATAGGCCGGGGCGGGGGTGTCGGGATGGTGGCAGAGGGCGAAGGGGCCGAGGGCGAAAGGGGCGTTGACACAGGCAATATCCCAGGCCGCGGGCGGGTCGCCGGCGCGGGCATCGTGGTTGCCGCGCACGAGCAGCACCTCCAGACGGGGATGGGCGGCGCGCCAGGCGGCGATGGCGGCGAGCACGGCTGGCGCGCGGCCAGCGCGGGCGTGGAGGAAGTCGCCCAGCAGCGCCAGGCGAGTCGCGCCGGCGCGCTCCAGGGCGCCGGTGAGGCGGGCCAGGTCGGCGGCGGCGCTCTCGGGAACGGCGATGGCCGCGGCGCGAAAACTGGCGGCCTTGCCGAAGTGGGTGTCGGCAACGATCAGGGTGCGCTCGCGCGGCCAGAACAGCGCCCGTTCGGGGAGCAGGTCCACCGGTTCGCCGCCGAGGGTGACGTGCAGTTTTTTCATCCTGTCGTTGTTAGGATGCAGGGAAAGCGGGTTTCCCCATACCCCTGCCCGATGGGAGGGGCTGGGAGGGCTACGCCCTCCCAGGCAAACTCCTTATTCATCGTTGTTGGATGCAGGGAAAGCGGGTTTCCCCACCTCCCTGCCCGATGGATGCCGCCGTAGTGTACCACGGTTCAACGGGAAGGCCGCTCCCGGCCGTGCGCGCCGTAGAGTCGGCCTGCGGGGCCGGCTCTACGCCACCCTCTGGCGCGCACGTCATGATAGGCGTCCGGGGGCGCATGGCCGTTGCCGGCAGGGGCAGAGCCGGCCCGCGGGGCCGGTTCTCCGCCACCCCTGACGCGCCAGGCCACACCCCGCCAATCTGCCCATCCCAACAATTATTTGTGACCGTCGCCACAAAGAGCCTGGCGCCAGGCGTGGTACAATACCAGGCAGGCAGCGGCGCGTGGCAGAGACGCCTGGCGCCGCGAGCAAGCACCGAGCAGTATCGAGGCGAGAAGACACCCTATGAACATGCGGCAATTCCACGGGCCCAACGCCGGTTACCTGGTGGAGCTGTACGAGCGGTACACGGCCAACCCGGCCGCGGTGGACGAGGCGACGCGGGCCTTTTTCAGCCAGTATGGCCCGCCAGATGCGGAACTGGCGACCGCGGGGCAGACGCAACTCGACGTGACGCGGATCGTCGGCGCGGCGCGGCTGATCCGCTACATTCGCGAGCTGGGGCACCTGGCGGCGCGCATTGATCCCCTGGGCAGCCCCCCACCTGGCGACCCGGGGCTGGAACTGGCGACCCATGGCGTTACCGTCGCCGACCTGGCGGCGCTCCCGGCGCATATCGTGCGCGGGCCGCTCGTTGCCCAGTCGGCCAACGCGGCCGAGGGGGTCGAAAAGCTGCGGCAGATCTACTCCGGCCCGATTGGCTATGAGACCGACCAGATCCAGAACTACGAAGAGCGCGCGTGGATCCGCGATTGCGCCGAGAGCCGGCGCTTCTTCGGGGGCATGGATGCTGACCGGCAGCGCGAACTGCTCGATCGTCTGACCGAGGTGGAGACCTTCGAGCGCTTCCTGCACAAGACCTTCCCCGGCCAGAAGCGGTTCTCTATTGAAGGCTGCGACATGCTGGTGCCGGTGATTGACGCCATCATCCGCAATGCGGCGGTGGCCGGCACGCGGGAAATGGTGATCGGCATGGCCCATCGCGGGCGGCTCAACGTGCTGGCCCATATTCTCGGCAAGCCGTACCTCTCCATTCTCAGCGAGTTCCAGACCCCCGATTACTCCAAGGACACCTATCTGGGATGGACGGGCGATGTGAAGTACCACCTCGGGGCGCGCAAGGCCTACCGCGAGAGCGGCATCCAGGAGATGCCTATCACCCTGGCGCCCAACCCCAGCCACCTGGAGTTTGTTAACCCGGTCATCCTGGGGCGCACGCGCGCGGCGCAGGAGAAGCGCACGCGCCCCGGCTTCCCCTACGAAGATGAGAAAGAGGCCCTGGCGATCATTATCCACGGCGACGCGGCCTTTCCCGGCCAGGGCATCGTCGCCGAGACGCTCAACCTGTCGGGCCTGGCGGGGTACCGCGTGGGCGGAGCGATCCATATTATTCTGAATAATCAGATCGGCTTCACCACCGATACGCGCGACTCGCGCTCAACGCTCTACGCCAGCGACCTGGCGCGCGGCTTCGAGATGCCGGTGGCGCACGTCAATGCCGACAACGTCGAGGCCTGCATCGCGGTGGCGCGCATGGCCTGGGCCTATCGCGAGAAGTTCCAGAAGGATTTCGTGATTGACCTGGTGGGCTACCGGCGCTGGGGGCACAACGAGGGCGACGAGCCGGAGTTTACCCAGCCGCGCATGTATGAGAAGATCCGCAACCACCCGACGGTGCGGGCCCTGTGGGCCCAGGAACTGGAGCGCCGGGGCCTGATCACCCACGAAGAGGCCGAGGCGCGGGTCGAGGCGGTGATGATGAAGTTGCAGCACGCCTTCGACATGGTGCGCGAGCGGCAGCGCCTGGCAGCCGAGGCGCCCCCGCAGCCACCCGCCCCGCCCGTGGTGAACCAGATGCGCAACAAGGTCTTCGCCAAGCCCATCTCGCGCCAGAAGCTGCTGGAACTGAACGAGGCGCTGCTCGAGCGGCCGGAGGACTTCACGGCGCATCCGAAGCTGGAGCGCATGCTGCAGCGGCGCCGCCAGAGCATCCACGATGAAGGGGGGATCGACTGGGCCCACGCCGAGATCCTGGCCTTTGCCGCCATTCTGGCCGATGGCACGCCGATCCGCATGTCCGGGCAGGATACCGAGCGGGGCACCTTCAGCCAGCGCCACCTGGTGCTGCACGATGTGGTCACGGGGGAGCGTTTCATTCCCCTGCACCACATCCCCCAGGCGCGGGCCTCGTTCGCGGTGTACAACAGCCCGCTCTCCGAGGCGGCAGTACTGGGCTTCGAGTACGGGTACAGCACCCACGCCCCGGGCACCCTGGTGATCTGGGAGGCTCAGTTCGGCGATTTTGCCAACGGCGCGCAGGTGATCATTGACCAGTTCATCGTTTCCGGGCGCGCCAAGTGGTCGGTGGACCCGGCACTGGTCCTGCTGCTGCCGCACGGCTACGAGGGGCAGGGGCCGGAGCACTCCTCAGCGCGCCTGGAGCGGTTTCTGCAACTCTGCGCGACCGACAACATCCGCGTGGCCAACCCGACGACCGCGGCGCAGTACTTTCACCTCCTGCGCTACCAGGCCGCGGCCCTGCCGGTGCATCCCCGGCCCCTGGTGGTGATGACGCCCAAGAGCCTGCTGCGCCACCCGCGCGCTGCATCGTCATTGAGCGATTTGACCCAGACGCAGTTCCAACCGGTGCTGGACCTGGGCGCCGAGGCCCCCAACCCCGCCGAGGTGACGCGCCTCATCATGTGTAGCGGCAAGGTGGCGATTGACCTGCTCTCCTCCGCCGAGTTCGCGCAGGTTCGCGGCAGCGTGGACGTGCTCCGGATCGAGATGCTCTACCCGTTCCCCGAGGAGCAACTCAAGGCGGCGCTGGGGCGCTACCCGCAGGTGCAGGAGGTGGTCTGGCTGCAGGAAGAGCCACAGAACATGGGCGCCTGGAGCTACATCGCGCCGAAACTGCGGGCCCTGCTGCCCGCGTCGCTCCCCCTGAGCTACGTGGGCCGCCCGGAGTCGGCCTCGACGGCCGAGGGCATTCACAGCGCGCACGTGGTCGAACAGCAGCGCATTCTGCGCGAAGCGGCGCTCGGCGCGCCGGTAGCGGCGACGGCCGCCGGAGGGGTCGTGGGGTAGCCGGGGGTGATGTCTGAGGCCGAGATGCCAATGCTGAACCGAGACTGACTGCTGGTACTGCAAGACGCTTCGTCTCGGCGGGCGTCGCGGAGGGGCTGTACCTCTCCCAGCCTCCCCTGGAAGCGTTGTTGTAGTGCTGGCGCCGGAGAGAAACAGGCCATGGCCTACGAAATTAAGGTCCCTTCGCTGGGCGAGTCGATCGTCGAGGCGACAGTGGCCCGCTGGTTGAAACGGGTCGGCGAGACGGTCGCCGCGGGTGAACCGGTGGTTGAGCTTGAGACCGACAAGGTGAACCTGGAAGTGGCAGCGGATCACGCCGGGGTGGTAACGGCGATTTGGAAGGAAGAGGGCGCGACGGTGGGGATTGGCGACGTGCTGGGCGCCATCGAGGCGGGCGCGGCGCCGCGAGCGGAGGCCGTGGCGGCCAGGCCCCCGGTTCTTGTCCCGGCCGAGCCGGAGCCGCACGAGGCAGAGACGTCCGGCGGCAATGGGGCAACGGTGCTGGCGACACCGACAGCGCAGCGGGTGGCCGCAGAGTACGCGGTGGATCTGCGCGGCGTGGCAGGCACCGGGCCGGGCGGACGGATCACCAAAGAGGACGTGCTGCGGAGCGTTCAGGCCCCGGTGGGGGCCACGCCCGCCCCGGTGGCCGCGGCCCCCGCCGCGGCAACGCCACCGCCCACGCCAGTTGCCCCACCAGCGGCAACCCGCCCCGTGACGCCAGCACCGCCCTCCGGGCGTCGTGAGGAGCGCCAGCGCCTCAGCCGGCGCCGGCTGACCATCGCCCGGCGGCTCGTCGAGGCCCAGCAGACCGCGGCCATGCTCACTACCTTCAACGAAGTGGACATGAGCGCGGTCATGGAGCTTCGCAAGCGGCGCAAGGAGGCCTTCAAGGAGCGCCACGGGGTGAACCTGGGCTTTATGTCCTTCTTCACCCGCGCCGTCGTCGGGGCGCTGAAAGCCTTTCCCATGGTCAACGCCGAGCTCCAGGGCGACGAAGTGGTGGTGAAGTACTACTACGACATCGGCGTGGCCGTGGGTGTCGAGGAGGGGCTGGTGGTGCCGGTGGTGCGTGACGCCGACCGCAAGAGCTTCGCGCAACTCGAGCAGGATATCGCCGACCTGGCCCGCCGCGCGCGCGAGGGGACCCTGAGCCTCGCCGATCTCCAGGGCGGAACCTTTACCATCACCAACGGCGGCGTCTACGGCTCGCTGCTCTCCACGCCCATCCTGAATACGCCCCAGGTCGGTATCCTCGGCATGCACAAGGTTGAAGAACGGCCCGTAGTGATCAACGGGCAGATCGTCATTCGCCCGATGATGTACCTGGCCCTGAGTTACGACCACCGCCTGATTGACGGCAGCACCGCCGTGCGCTTCCTGGTACGGGTCAAGGAGTTGATCGAGGATCCGGAGGCGTTGTTACTGGAGGGGTAGGAACCCTCCTGGCAGGCAGGGGTGTGGGGAAAGCTGGTTTCCCCACACCCCTCCAGGCGGCCCGGTTCACGGGGCAACGACAGGGATCTTCCCGGGAGGACTGCCCACTCCCGGACCCTCCCCATCGCTACCTACCGTAGCGCCACTGGTAGTAGTGCAGGCCAACGTTGCCCATCTCGACGCGGAAGGCGGGCGGGTTGGCCGGGTTGTAGGTCAGCACGCGGCGCTCGAAGACCTGGAAGAGGACGGGCACCTCCTTGCCGCCGACCTTGGACTTGACCCAGTAGGCCCCGGTGACGGGCAGTCCGAAGACGAAGAGCGGATCGTAGACCCGCCCGATCACGTTGCGTCCCCCCTCGGTGACCAGCCCCCGCTGATTCATAAAGTCAATAAAGACCTTCGCCACACCGTGGTTGTTGTCACCCAGCACCAGGATGGTGTTGGGGTCGTTGACGAAATCGTTGAAGCCGGTGATCGAACCATCGGGGTTGAGGAAGCCGGTTGCGGGCCGGCCCAGATCATTCGGGTTGACGGCGCCGGGGCTCTGGTAGACCGGCAGCAGATCGGCGTAGGTCGGGTACTGGCCCGGATCGCCGATGGCGCTGATGCGCGCGGGGCCGCGCTGCTCGAAGCGATTGTTGCCGAGCTGCAGCCGTCCGGTCATCATCTCAATGGGCAGCAGGCCATTGGTGACGTACCAGAGATTGTTGGGATTGGCGGTTGGATCATTGATCTCCATGCGGCTCTTATCGAAGTACTGCACAGTGCGCAAACCATCAATGCCTTCGATGTACGGTTCGCGCATAATGCCGCTGATGGGCGCGGGGCCCCACGTCCAGGAGCGATCGGTCAGGCCCTGGGAGACAGGATAATCCTGGCGGGTCCAGACGCGCAGGAAGCTATCGTTGCCGATAGCGGGCGCGGCCAGCACGGGTTGCAGGGCCAGCAGGGCGGCGGCGAACACCGCGAACAGCGTGGCAACAATGGGCCGTTTCATCGCACACCTCCTGAGGATGGATCTGGATGCGCGCCGGTGGCGCGCACCGACCGGCCAGACTGGTTCCGATGGGGTCGCGATCGCCGGAACCTGAGCGATACCGCGGCCATGTTCAGCATAGCACCAGGGGGCCTCCATGGCGATCACAAACGCGGCATGCCTGTCTGATGAACAGGCAACAGGGGCGTGAGATCGGTGATAGGCAGGACCCGGCACCATTCAGGCAGGGGCGTGGGGAAACCAGGTTTCCCCACCCTTCTCCAACCGGCCACAACATACCCCCCCATGGTATGGGGACATGGGTGGTTTTCCCCACCCGATCAGGTACGCGCATCACAACCCATTCTGAGCGTTGTGATCTCAGATCGATTCTGGCATACTTTCGATAAGCAGAAGTTTTGCGTTAGTTGATCGCGCCACGTGAGTGCGAAACGCCTTCCGGCAGGAAGGGTTACGTCCTCGAAGCAACCCTGCTTCTCCTTCACCGGTTGGAGAGGCATAGGGACGTGCGACCCCGCGCCTCCCCTGAGTGGTTCCCGCTCAGGAAGCGTAGCGAAAGGGTGCAGCGCGACGGCTGAGGCATGGGCGGTCGTCGGCGCCACGCGAAGGCGGTACGGCAGCGATGGAGTTGACCGCGTCGCTCAAGGAGCTGCTGATCGAAACGGCGCGCAAGCTCAAGGGGCGCGATCGCCGGCGTTTTATGGCGCTCACCGTCAAGGAGCTGGGACCGGGCGGCCAGCGTCTGGCCGAACGCGAACTGGGCTGGAGCCGGGTAACCATCCGCAAGGGCCTGCGCGAGCTTGAGGCAGGGGCAATTGACCTGGGCCCGCCTGCCGCACACGGACGGCACCGCGCCGAAGAGCGTCTGCCGCGGCTCCTGGCCGACATCTGCGCGCTAATTGAACAGCAGCGGCGCCTCGATCCCGACCCGCAGTGCGTCAGCGACCAGCGCGTGGCCTGCCTGAGCGCGGCCGAGGTGCGCCGCCGCCTGATCAGCCACTTTGGCTATACCGATGACGAACTGCCCACCGTCCAGACGATCGCCACCAAGCTCAAGAGCCTGGGCTACTACCCCCGGCGCTCGCTACACACCCAGACGCCGGTGTCGGCCTCCCGCGGATCGACAACCCAAAAAACAACCTATCCCAGCTACTCCCCCTCCGATGGTATCGAAGGGTAGTATTGCGTATCCCAATCATAAACCTCCTTGCACGATGGCAATATAATCCGCCATTATAGTGCGAAGTTGGGATAATCCCTTCTTTTATGCTCAAAAGTTATCGGTATCTCCCGCGTAAAGTTGTCAACTCACAACTAAACACGGTGGATGATGGTCTTGAAAAAGAATTTTCCCCTGGTATATTTCGGCTCAACGACGGTGCGGACACCAACCATTCATTGTGAAACGAATAACGCCGAAAAGGAAGGCTCCTGAAGGGGTATAATATCAAACCCCGTTCGCCAGTGTGCTTCCTTCTTCACGTGGAAGGGCGCTGACCCTTTCCCACTATCCTCTCGTGCACACAAACGCGGCGGATTTGATATAACTCCGACAGGATCGGCCGCTCCGGGACCACGTTAGCGAGGGCGCAGCAGCGAACTGGCATGGTTTCGTGTGGGAATCTACTCGGGAAGTGGCGACAAACGGTAATGCAACGAAGGAGCAGAGGTTATGGAAGGTGAGCTGAAGGCATTCGTCGAGTCCCTTGAGCGCAACATGACCCCGGAAGACGTAATTACGCTCGAAGCCTGCATGGACTGCAAGCTGTGCGGTCATGCCTGCGCCTGGTACCTCGCGACCGGCGATGAGAAGCTCCACCCGACCTACAAAACCGAACTCATCCGCGATGTGTACCACTCGTACATGACCCTGGAGGGCCGTGTCGCCACCGCGCTTGGGCTGCGTAAGGCGCCGACCCTTGAGGATGTCCGCGAACGGATGCAGGCGTTCTGGCAGTGTACCGCCTGCGGCCGCTGTACCCTGACCTGCCCGCTCGGATTGAGCACCCGGCGCGTGGTGCGCCTCGCGCGGGCGGCCTATACCGACGCCGGTCTCAGCCTTGCCAATCCTACAATCAAGTCCATCGTTGAGAACACCGACAATCTGCGGCACAGCTTTGGCCTGACCATCCCGCAGGTCATCGGCCGCGTTGGCCTGTTCCTCCAGAATGAGGGCATTGAGGTGCCCGTGGATGTGCACGGCGCCGATATGCTCTTCGTGTGTCCGGCCGCCGGTAATACCAAGATCCCCGATTATGGGATCAAGCTGGTCAAGATCCTCAACGCCGCCGGGGTGAGCTACACCGTCTCGCCGCGCGTGGTTGACACCGGCACCGAGATTGACCACATCGCTGTGCATCACAAACTGTCACGAGTGATGCTGGAGGAGTGGGAGGAGGAGGCGGATCGGCTGGGCGTCAAGCAGATCCTGCTGGTGGAATGCGGGTGCGATGTCCGCACCCTCTACGCCGAGGCCTCCGAGGCCCTCGGCCGGCCCCTCAAGTACCCGGTGGTCAGCGTGGACGCGCTGATGCTGGAGCTGATCAAGGATGGCCGCCTGCCGGTCGAACCGCTGAACACCCGCATTACCCTGCACGACCCCTGCTACGCCACGCGCCTCTCCGGTCTGGGCGAGATCTTCCGCGAGATCCTGAGCTACGTCACCACCGACTTCGTGGAGATGACGCCCAACCGCGAGTACAACTACTGCTGCAACGGCGGGGCGGGTGGCATGCGCCTGCCTGAGAACACCGAGCTGCGGCGCAAGATCTCGGTGCTGAAGGCCAACCAGATCCAGCTCACGGGCGCGCAGTGCGTGACCACGCCCTGCGTGGTCTGCTCGCTGTCGCTGGAGGACACCTGCAACGTCTACGGGCTGGCACAGCCGGGCGAGCGGATGGTGCAGGTGCTGTTCGAAGTGGTCTACGACGCGATGGAGCAGGCCCTGGCCCGCCGCGGCGAACTCGACCGGATGTACATGCCTGCCGAGTTGATCGGACGGGACCCGGACTTCTTCGACGCCCACAGCATGGGGGGGCGCCTGGCGATGCTGGCGTACCAGCCTGACTTCGGCGAGCTGGTGACCTGGCTGGAGCAGGACCCGATCGTCAAGCGTTTTGCCGCCACGCACCCGAGCGTAATGGAGCAACTGCGTGGCCTGCGCGAGCTGGCCGAGTGCCCGAACTGCTGACAAAGGAAGGAGGCCCCGCGATGCTCATCACTATTCTGGACATCGTTGCGCCCATCGTCTTCACGATCTTTCTGATCGGGTTGGGATTGCGTCTGGGCCGCCTGCTCAAGGCCCTGCTGTTCCGCCAGCACTTCCGTGGCGTGACCCCCAACTTCGTGGGCGCCCCGCCGCGCATGCCGCTGGGCGCGGCGCTCAAGGCGGTGCTGCTCGGTCCGTTCGCCCACTTCCACCGCAAATCCAACTCGCTCTGGGGCTACGGCCTGATCGCCTACCACATCGCCATCATCACCGAGGTCACCGGCTATACCCTCTCGGCGCTGATCCTGGGCGCGCGCCTGCTGGCGGGCCAGCCCCTGCCCGACGTGGCCCGGCACCTCGAACACAGCTACAACACCAGTCCCTCCAACCTGCTGGCGATTGTCTTCGGGAACGGTGAGGCGCTACAGTCCCACTTCCTCTTCGGCAGCCTGGCGCCGCTCTTCGTCGGCGTGACCTGGGTGGCGGTCGGCTTTGCCGTGGTCGGGAACATGGCCCTGATGATCACCCTGCTGCGCCGGCGCAGCTCGGCGATCGTCGCCGATATGGACGAGGCGTCGCGGGGCGTGCGCGTCGCCGGGCGCCGGCCCTGGGACCGCATGCTCGTGCGGGCGCTGATCTTCTGCATCATCTGGACGGAGCTGTTCGCGCGGCTGGAACTTGTGCCGGGGATCGTGTTCGTGCACGCAGCGCTCGGTCTGGCGCTCTTTACACTCTTCCCCTTCACCTACCTCTTCCATATGGTGTACGGCTTCTTCGCCGTGGCCGTGGCCACCCGCCGGCGGATGGTGGGGACGATTGCGTAAGTTGGGAGGACTTCGCCCTCTCAGCCCCCCACCAGGGAGGGGTTTGGGGAAACCAGGTTTCCCCAATCCCCTGCGGGACGCGAAAAAGGGTCCGGGAGGGCGAAACCCTCCCGGACGCTCCCATCCACGGCCTGCCTACACTCACCGGGTTGGCTGCTTCGACTCCGCCAGGAGCTGGCGCAGCACGTACTGCAAGATGCCGCCGTGGATGTAGTACTGCAGCTCCTGGGGCGTATCAATCCGGGCGATCACCTCGAAGGTCCTGACCGTGCCATCGTCGCCGGTCGCGCGCACCGTAAGCGTCCGTCCACCGGCAAACCCCGACGCCACGGCCTCCTGGAGGCCAAGAATGTCGTAGACCTCGCGCCCGGTCAGGCCAAGGCTATCGGCGCTCTCCCCGGGCTTGAATTGCAGCGGCAGGATGCCCATGCCGACCAGGTTCGAGCGGTGGATGCGCTCAAAGCTCTCGGCAATCACCGCCTTGATGCCCTGGAGGTATGGCCCTTTGGCGGCCCAGTCGCGGCTGGAGCCGGAGCCATACTCCTTGCCGGCAATGACCAGCAGCGGCGTCCCGTCGGCCCTGTAGCGCATCGCTGCGTCGTAGATGGAGAGGATCTCGCCGGTGGGCAGGTAGGGGGCAAACCCGCCCTCGGTGCCGGGGGCCAGGCGGTTCCGCAGGCGCACATTGGCGAAGGTGCCGCGCACCATCACCTCGTCGTTGCCGCGGCGCGACCCGTAGCTGTTGAAGTCTTTCGGCTCGATGCCGCGCTCGATCAGGTAGCGGCCGGCGGGCGAACTGGCTTTGATGCTTCCCGCGGGCGAGATGTGGTCGGTGGTGATGCTATCGCCGAGCAGAGCCAGCACCCGCGCGCCCTCGATCGCGGGCGCCCGCGCGGGCGGCTCCTCGGGCATCTGGTCGAAATAGGGCGGTCGCCGCACATAGGTGCTCTGCGGGTCCCAGGCAAAGCGGTCGCCGGTCGGCACGTCCAGGTTCTCCCAGTGCTCGTCGCCGACGAAGATCTGCGCGTAGCTGCGCTGGAACATCTCCGATTGGATCGCCGCGTCAATCGTCTGCTGGATCTCCGCGTGGCTCGGCCAGATATCCTTGAGGAACACCGGCTGGCCATCGGCGCCCACACCCAGGGGCTCGCTGGTCAGGTCAATGTCAATGCGCCCGGCCAGGGCAAAGGCCACCACCAGCGGCGGGCTCATTAAGAAGTTGGCCTTGACCTCCGACTGCACGCGGCCCTCGAAGTTGCGGTTCCCCGAGAGCACCGAGGCGACCACCAGGTTGCCCTGCTCGACCGCCTGTGAGACCGGCTCGGGCAAGGGGCCGGAGTTGCCGATGCAGGTGGTGCACCCGTAGCCGACGGTGTTGAAGCGCAACTGGTTGAGGTACGGGGTCAGCCCGGCGCGGTCGAGGTACTCGGTCACCACCTTGGAGCCGGGGGCGAGCGAGGTCTTCACCCAGGGCCTGACCCGCAGCCCCTTCTCGACGGCCTTTTTGGCCAGGAGACCGGCGCCGACCATCACCGAGGGGTTCGAGGTGTTGGTACAACTGGTAATGGCGGCAATCACCACCGCGCCGTGGCCCAGCTCAACCGTCTCGCCGTCAATGGTGCAGGGCACGCGGGCCTGCAACGCGGCAGGGTCAACCTCGCCCTTCGGGCTGAGGATGCCGGGG
>JAOACN010000474.1 GCA_026417815.1 Chloroflexaceae bacterium
TCGCCATCCGGGGCATTGGGACGCCCAACTCCCCTCTCCACCTACGGTGGAGAGGGGGGCAGGGGGGTGAGGATCGGAAGCGCATTGGAATGCCGAAAAACCCTACACCTGAGAGCGGCCGGGCGCCCGGGGGCCACGGTATATGCTATAATCGGCGCCGATCCGTCCGGTATGCGGTCCGTCCTTCTCTGGTTGAACCGGTGTTTTGACGAAGGAGCATGCACCCTATGCGCAGATCCCTCACCACCGTGCTGGCGGTACTGCTGCTGCTGGTACCGGCCCTGGCCGCCTGCGGCGGCGGCGCCGCCACGCAGCCGACCGCGGCCCCGCCCACTGCGGCCCCGCCCACCGCCGCGCCCACCGCTGCGGCAACCCCCGCGCCCACCGCCGCGGCAACCGCCGCGCCCACCACTGGCGCCACAGACTCCTCCAAGCTCCGCGTCGGTCTGGTTACCGACCTGGGCAAGGTCAACGACGGCACCTTTAACGAGTTCGCCCACAAAGGCGTGCTGATGGCCCAGGAGAAGTACGGTTTCGAGTACAAGTACATCGAAACCACCGCCCAGGCCGACTACGCCGCGAACATCCAGGCCCTGGTGGACGAGAAGTTCGATGTCATCGTGACGGTCGGCTTCCTGATCCAGGAGGCGACCGCCGCAGCCGCCGCGGCCAATCCGGATATCGTCTTCATCGGTGTTGACCAGTTCTACGAGCAGGGCAGCGTGACCGACAATCTGGTCGGTTTACAGTTCCGCGAGGATCAGGCCGGGTTCCTGGCTGGAGCCCTGGCGGCAATGATGTCGGAGAGCGGCACGATCGGCATTGTCGCCGGGCAGGAGATTCCCCCGGTGAAGCGCTTCAAGAACGGCTTCGACAATGGCGCGAAGTATGTGCGCCCGGACATCAACCTGCTGGGGGTCTACCTGCCTACGTTCATCGATCCCGCTCTGGGCGCCTCCAGCGCCGAGCAGATGATCGGCGAGGGCGCCGATGTGATCTTCGGCGCTGGCGGCCCGACCGGGTCCGGGGCGATCAAGGCCGCCGCCGAGAAGGGCGTCTTTGTCATCGGCGTCGATCAGGACGAGTACCTGACCACCTTCGCCCGCGGGGCCGCCCCGGGCGCCAATCGCATCCTCTCCAGCGCGATCAAGCGCGTGGATGTGGCCGTGGCCACGGAGATCGGCAAGGTTGCCGAAGGCACCTTCAAGGGGAACGGCATCGAACTCTTCGACGCCGCCGGTGAAGGCGTCGGTCTGGCGGATTTCCACGAGACGGCGGATCTGGTTCCCGACGCGGTGAAGGCCCGGCTCGAGGAGATCTTTAAGGCCCTGGCCGCTGGCACGCTGACCACCGGCGTTGATGCGGTGAGCGGCGACGTGGATCCGGCGACCGTTCCTGAGCCGAAGCCGTATACGCCGTAGACCTCAGGGCCAGCCCTTCCGGTGTGGAGGTGTGGAGATGTAGAGGTGTGGAGATGAAGTGTGGAGGTGTGGAGATGAGGTGTGGAGGTGTAGCTTACACGTTCGGGCAGTTTTGAGCTATGCCTCCGGTGTCGTTCAGAGCTGCGCCCTGTGGCTCGAAAGTTGCTACAGATCCACAGCTCCCCACCTCCACAGCTCCACAGCTCCCCACCTCCACAGCTCCACAGCTCCACACCCTCACAGACCGAGCGAAGGAGCACGGCATGCACACTCGTCTGGACCGTCTACGGGCCATCCTCGTCGGGCGCGAGTTGCCGGCGCTGCTGGTCACCGCTCCGGCCAATGTCCGCTATCTCAGCGGCTTCACCGGCAGCAATGGCGCACTGCTGATCACCCCCGAGGCGCACCTGCTGTTCACCGACAGCCGCTACCTCATCCAGGCGGCCCGCGAGGCGCCCGCCTTCACCGTGCGCGAGATCATCAATCCCGAACGCCCCTTGCCGGTCGCGCTCAAGGCTGCCGCTGCCGAGCTGGGTCTGCCCCGCATCGCCTTCGAGGCGGCCCACGTCACCGTAGCCGCGCATCGCGCCCTCTCGGCGGCGCTGGAGGGCGTGGCCGAACTGGCGCCGGTGGAGGGGCTGGTGGAGCGCCTGCGCGAGGTGAAGGACGACGACGAGGTGCAGACGCTGCGCCGGGCGATCGCGATTACCGATGCGGCCGTCGCCGCCGGGCTGCCGCGGCTGCGCCCGGAGATGACCGAGCGCGAGGCGGCCTGGATGCTCGAAGTGGCCCTGCGCGTCGGCGGCGCCGAGGCAATCTCCTTTCCGATTATCGTTGCCGCGGGGCCGAATAGCGCCCTGCCCCACGCGCGCCCCGGTGACGAGCCGCTCGGTCTCAATCGCCCAATTGTCATTGATATGGGCGCCCGGGTGGATGGCTACCACGCTGACCTGACGCGCACGGTGGTGCTCGGCGAGCCTGACGAGCGTTTTCGGCGAATCTACGCCATCGTGCTGGAGGCCCAGCGGCGGGCGATCGCCGGCATGCGCCCGGGCGCGCTGACCCACGAGGTGGATGCCCTGGCGCGCTCCTACATCGCGGCCATGGGCCACGGCGACCACTTCGGTCATGGGCTGGGTCACGGGGTAGGGCTGGAGGTGCACGAGGGGCCGGGGTTGCGCCGGGCCCAGCCTGACGCGCCCGGCGTGCCGTTGCAGGCGGGGATGGTGACGAGCGTCGAGCCGGGGATCTACCTGG
>JAOACN010000501.1 GCA_026417815.1 Chloroflexaceae bacterium
CGTCAGATGTGTATAAGAGACAGGGCTGAGCCAGCGCGGGGCGGTGGGCCGGTCGGGAGGGTCGGCGCGTCGATCGGGGCCGCGAGGTACAACGTAGCTCGACACGTCGCGGCCGGGGATGTACTGCATGGCGACGCAGAGCTGTCCCTGGTGAAAGAACCCGTCGTACACCCTGGGCAGCCGGGGGTGCTCCAGGCTCTTGAGCAACTGGAGTTCCCGCAGCAGGGCGTTCTGCTCGATATCGCCCGCCGTTTTACTGACCTTGATCACCACCTCGCGCCGCTCGACGGCATCAATGGCCAGATAGGTGGCGCCGAAGCCGCCCTGTTCGCTGATCACGCGGCGAATGGTGTAGCGTTGGTTAAGCGTTACGCCTGGCTGAATGGTCATGCGTTGTACGGGAGTTCGGCATTGTTCGGACCCGGATGTTACTCCTCAAGATTGAGCACATAGCCCAGACCCCGGCGATTCACAATCAAATCCCCGGTGGCCTGGGGGTCGGCGGCGCGCAGGCGCCGGCGCACTTCGGCAAGCTGTTGATCCAGCGGCGCGGCTTCATCGCCGGGACGATACGAGTCGCCCCAGATGGCCCGCGCGCAACTGTCGCGCGAGCACACCTCCCCGGCGTGCTCGTATAGGAAGCGCAGCAGGCGCACCTGCATCGGGGTGAGATCAACCACCCGATCGCCGATCAGGAAACGCATCTGGCGATCATCGTACCGCAGGCGACTCGCGGCGACTTCGGTGGCTTCGGGATCATCGAAGCGCAGGACGGGCCGGACGCTTCCCAGGCCGATCTCATCGTCGTGGCGCAGCAGGTGTGGGGCGCTCAGGCGTCGCCCGTTGATGAACGTGCCGTTGACGCTGCCGGCATCGACCAGCAAAAAGTGCATCCCGTTCCGCTCGATCCGGGCATGCAGCCGCGAGACCAGGGGGTGCTGTACGACCAGATCGCAGCCGGGCGCCCGCCCCAGCGAGCAGGCGTCCGCCGTCAATGTGTAGCTGCGTGTGGCCACAAGCTCAGGATCGAGCGCCAGGAGCCTGGCGCAGGGTGTCGTGTTGCTCATGCCGCACCCGCTGCCGACCGAGGATAGACTAGATAAATGCGCCTCAAGCATAGCATGCAAAACGCACTTGTGCCAGAGAAAAAATATTCATCCACATTCACCATGGACCTGCCGGTGGGGAGGGTCCGGGAGGGTGCAGCCCTTCCAGGAATCCTCGCGTGACCCAGATTGGAGAGGGGTGGGGAAACCTGGTTTCCCCACCCCTCTGCCCTCCCAGCAATAAGCAAACGCTACGTCTTTCCTTAGCCAGCGGCCATAGCTCCTCATCCGCCCATGGCGATATCCTTACAACAACACAACCAGCGGGAAGGAGGAGGACCATGGCCTGGTGTTTGTGAAGTGTAGCGATCGTCCTGGCGCTGCTCGGGGTGAGCGCGCTGGCGCTCGACCCGCGCCGCGTTCGCCTGTCGCGTCTTTCGCCGCTGCGGCTGTTGCGGGGCTGTTTTGCCGCGCTGCTGCTGCTGATTGCCAGGCTCCTGGGGAGCCTGGCCTGGGTGCTGCGATGAACCACGCATTGCTTCTGGTGCAGGTGGATGGCACGCCCGGCTCGCCGCCGCGCGGCGTTGCGGGCATCGGCGTGGTTGTGCGCGCCCCCCGCGGCAATCTGATCTGCACGCGCTGCCTGCGGGCGCCGGCCGCCACGAACCACGAGGCCGAGTACCAGGCGGTCATCGCCGGTCTCGAGCTAATGCTCACCCTCTATCGGGGGGTGGCGGTGCGCTGCATGAGCGACAGCCGGACGGAGGTGTGGAGGTGCTGTGGAGGTGTGGAGATGTGGACATTTTTTCAGATCTTTTTAGAATAATAAAAAAAGTCTAAATATTCAACTCTACACCTCCACACCTCTACATCCCCACACCTCCGCGTAACATCAAAAAGGAGTTCATCCTATGGCGACCCTCTACGTTCAGGAACAGGGAGTAACGGTACGCAAGCGCGACGAGCAGGTGCTGATCACCTGTGAGGGCAAGATCTTGCAGGAGATTCCCCTGAACAAGATCGATCAGGTCGTGTTGATGGGCCGGGGCGTGCAGATGTCCACCGCGCTGCTGGTGGAACTGACCGGCCGGGGCATTCCGGTGATGCTCACCAACCAGCGCGGCAGCCGCCATTACGCCACGCTGGTCGCAATCCCGTCCCGCAAAGGCCACGTTTGTGACGGGGTCCGGTTCTATGCTGAGGCTACACGCCTGGCGTCAGGAGCCCTTTGGCCCTTATGCCAGGCCAGCGGCTGCGAGCTGTACTGAAAGGACTGGCCATGCAACGCGCAATCCGATCTCTATTGCTTGTGCTCGGGACCGTGTTCGGGGTAACGCTCTGGTTTATTGTTGCCATCGGGCCGGTCAGCGCGGCAACGCTGCTGACAATCCCCTACATCAGCCAGTATACGGGAGCAACAACCCAGAATAACGACTGTGGACCCGCGTCGGTTGCGATGGTCCTCGACGCCTATGGCAAGCGGCCGGCGGGCTGGAGCAATCGCCAGTTTGTGGAGGATCTGCGCAGGATAATCGGCGTGAGCGGCAATACCGACTTCGTTCACCTGGAGCGGGCAATCGCGGCATATGGGCTGACTTCAGAGCGGATCTCCAATCAGATCGCGCCACAACCCGATGCTCAGATGCAGATCATGAGGAACGCGATCGCCCAGGGCAGGCCGGTGATCGCGCTGGTCAACGGGCCATCGCTCGGGCGGGGCGACAGGTACGGTGATCACTGGGTGGTCGTTCGTGGTTTCTCTGACGACGGCCAGTGGGTCTATCTTAACGATCCAGACGATCAGGCCCCCAGATGGAGCGGCTGGATCAGAGGTGGCACCATTACGCTGGCCTACGGCGCCTTTCGCACCGCGGCCTACAATGCCGCCCCCGGGCCATACGGGCTGATTGTGGGCGGCGGTCTGAGACCGGCCACCCCCGCCGGCCTGGCCATCACCGGGCAGAGCGCCAGTAGCCTGACCCTTGGCTGGCGCCCTGTCAGCGGCGCCGATGGCTACCGCGTCTATCGCTGGGATTATCAGAACGGGCGCTGGGACTTCTATCTTCTCGCCACCGTGACGGGCAACGGCAACACCAGCTACACCCAGGCCAACCTGCCCTGCGGCAACAGTTTCAACTACTACCTCGTCACCGCCTACAACCGCAACGGCGAATCACCCCGCTCCGGCTGGGTCCAGGGCACCACCAGCGCCTGCCTGGCGGGCCAGCAGGCGGTCATCGAGGAGGAGGGACCAGTGCCGCCGGCCCAGGCCGAGGAACAGCCACCCGTGGAAACGGTTGAGCCGCCCGCTAACCCGGTCGAGCCGCCGGTAGACCCCGTCGAGCCGCCCGCTAACCTGGTCGAGCCACCGGCAGACCCTGTCGAGCCGCCCGCTACGGAGCCAGAACCAGCTACGGATATACGTCTCTTCTTGCCGCTGGTTGTGCGGTAGCAAACGCCGGGGCCAGATCAAAGGTGGGGCAAGCAAGGCGTTCGCATCCATCCCACCGTGGAGGAGCGCGGAGAAGGGGCGTTTTGAAGCCCTCCGCGCCCCTCCGCGGTAAGGAGATGTTCCGACGCCCGCCGCCTCTGGATCCTCCACACCCGATCCGCAATCGCGCTACCGCCGCATTCGCGCCGCGTCGCGCAGGGCCTGCAGGTTCACCACCTCGGCCACCTCGTAGCGCGTCGGCACGCTCCCCTCGATGGGCCGAACGTTCAGGATGGCGGGAAAATGTCCAATCCGCCCGTGGATCTCGGCAACCAGCGCCAGCGCCACCGGCGCCAGCGCCGGCGGGTTAAGCGCCAGCGGGAGCGTCTGCCATTCCTGGGAGGTGAGACCGGCAGCATCGGCCAGATCGCGGGCGACCTCGGCCAGGGGGCGGGCGCGGTCGATCTGCGAAGCCAGATCGCGCACCTCCGGCGCCTCGCCAACGATCCCGGCAACGGTTGCCAACTGAGCTTCGGTGAGCGGATGCGAGTAATTCAGCACAAGAACCGGCATACCTGTCAGGCTCCTGATCGCAGTGTACGTACCACGACCTGCATCGGACAACTCTCCTCTGAGGGTAGCGGATTGCCCCGCCGATCGCGTGGAGTAACCCAGTACTGCACGGGCACGCCCGCGTCGAGGCAGGCCAGCAGAATACCCGCGGTCATCACCTTGGTCCCTCCGGTGATGTCGGCAATCAGCGGCCAGGCATCGCCTACCGGCGCGGCCTGGTTGATCGCGTCGCGCACCTTCGCGTAGACCTGGTCGGCACGGAGCACATCGTCGAGCAACACAACGTGGGGCGTCACGTTGCGTTCCAGTAACGTCTGTTTCAGGTCGCGAAACCGTTCGCTGCCGGCAACCGATGGCGATGCCAGCAACCAGCAATGGCGCAGGGTCGCATCGCGCTGGTGCCAGGCGATAATGTCCGTATCGGCTGCCTGAGGGTTGGGGCTTACCGGCAGAATCAGGCCGGGATGCGGCGGCGCCTGCCGATCCGGCTCGACCGTCGTCCCCCCCCGGCGCTTGAACCCCCGTAGCAAACGCTGGAACCCGACCACCACAAAGGCAAAGATCATCACCGCGCCGGCAATCAGCGCGATAAGAAACTGCGGCGTGGCCCCGAAGACACCGGTCAATAACTCATAGACGGCGTTGCCGAGAATTGCCAGGGCCAGCGAGCCGATCAGAAACAGCACGGGCACGCGGGTCTCCAGAAACAGGCGCAACAGGTCGTTCAGAGAGGACTGGTTCATTGAGTTTCCTGAAGTAAACAGAGGCGGTTGGAGGGTGATGGGGAAACCTGGTTTCCCCATCTTCTCAGGTGGAGGGTTTTCCGGCACATCCTCGCGTCACATTCGCCATCCGGGGCATCGGCACACGCCCAACCCCCCCTCTCCACCGTAGGTGGAGAGGGGGGCAGGGGGGTGAGGATCGCAAACCCATTGGAATGCCGAAAACCCCTTCTCGCTCGAAAAACCCTCCACCTGTGAAGTTTCCCCATCCCCCTGCCTGATGGGCGCCGGGCCAGATCACATCTAAACCTCAAATCCCAACTCTTTCAACGCCGGCCGTAGACTGGAGCAGACCTCACCGACCCGTTCCGCGACCTGCTCGGCCCGCTCCGCATTGCGGCGCATTCCGGCGTGGGCCAGATCGTTGCGAAGGGCGCGACATTTCCGCCACAAATCGCGTATGGCAGGCCGCTGACCGGCGCTCAGGATCGGCGCCGGCACCGGGAGCGCTGCAGGTCCTGGCGTGCGATCACGGCCATTGACCGCGGCCTCGGCCCGTTGCCGGTCGCTCTCACGATAAAGGTCGTAGGGGCCGCCATCGGCAGTGACCAGCACCACCGAGACGAGCCACTCGCGGGTGAGGGTAAACGCCTGAACATACAGTCCCTTCGCCACGTACCACTCAATCATTTCGAGCTGTTTGACGATCACCTCACGGGCCAGGTCGGGCGCGTGCGGTTGCGCGAGGGCCATTTGCCCGTACTCCTGCTCGATCGTGCCGAGCAGCAACCCCAACGGACGGGCCGCGGCGTCCGCGCCCTCCGGGTTGCCAAAGGCGGCGAGAGCCTCTGGCAGCGCCGAAGCGGTTCGCATCACTTCCGCCGGGCGCGACGCCTGGAGGGCGGCGGTCAATTGATGCAACAATTGAGCCAGTTGGTTCGATGTGGAAAGCTCATGCGCCCGTTGTTGAACCAGATCACGGAGCGCATCGGCGCGGCCGTACTTGAGAAAAGCGTCCGTCGCGGTGGTCCAGTCGAGCAGTGCCGCGAGCGGCGTCAGATCAAACACCGGGGACTCATTCTGCGCGTTGCGCGCATCGAAGGCGCCATAGATTAAATGGCGTACCGTGGCCCGGCGCGCCACCCGCACATAGGCGGCGATAAGCAATGCCAGCACAGGAATGGAGCGAAAGCCGTTGGTAATATCGAAGATCAACTCTTCATTCGTGTTGATCCTTGCGGCGATCTGCTCGAAGATCTCCCATTGTTCACGTTCCGATTGACCTGATGGGATCAGGACCGGTTCAGGTTCA
Organism: Chloroflexaceae bacterium; assembly: GCA_026417815.1. Classification (GTDB taxonomy): domain Bacteria; phylum Chloroflexota; class Chloroflexia; order Chloroflexales; family Chloroflexaceae; genus JACAEO01. Next base: position 6,085 of record JAOACN010000501.1, read on the forward strand.
ATCACCCCGCGCAGCTTCTCGATCAATGCTTCTAAATGTTTCGTTCGGGCTTCCTCGGTCACCACAACGAGCAAGCGACGGGGCGGGGGGTCAAACAAGGCCATGGCCGCATCGGCCATATAGCGCGTGGCATGGCTCTTGCGCGAAGCATAGACGTAGATCGTATCACGGTAGTCGGTCGCGCCCAGGAACGAGATCAGGGTCGTCATCAGCAGTTTCTCCCTCTGGCCGGGCGTGCTACAATCGCTTTAGTCATCGCGCTGGCGCGGCAAGACCGAAGCATTGGCCGCACAGTGTTTCGGCCCAACGAGCGCAACCCGTTAGAATGGCTCGGAATCAATAGCAGGCTATCAAGGAACCACCGGAACCGCCACCACCAGGACATACCTATGACCACCGATATTCTCCCCATCGCCGGGCCGGCCACCGCGTCGTACAACTGCTCACCCTGGCCGGCAGCCTGTACCGCGCCGAGCACGTCTACCGCGGGCAGGCGGTCATCCCTTCCACAATCATCCCCGGCTGGAACGTGGCGACCGGGCGGCTACTCGGGTAGAGCCGACAAGGACCTGGGCATCATCCACGACCGGCGCGTTCATGGCGTTCCGGCGTTGATCGTCGAGGTGCTCTCGCCGAGCAACCCGGCCCAGGATCTGGTGGTGAAGCGGGGCGCCTATGCGCGGGCCGGCCTGCCTGAGTACTGGCTCATGCGCCCGGTAGAGCGCGATGTGCTGGTCCTCAGCGCGCCCGACCCCGCCGCTGGCGACTACCGCCAGGAGACCCGCGTCGCCCCCGACGGCGAGCTTATCTCCCCGACGCTGCCCTTCAAAGCACCTATCGCCGCCTTCTTCGCCGGCGCCCCCGATGAGACGCCGTAAGTAGTCTGTGAACTAAGTTTCCTGGCCTTTCCGCCCCCCTCCCAGCCTCCCCCCGTTGGGGGGAGGAGCCGGATTCCCTCCCCCAGCGGGGGAGGGTGGGGGAGGGGGCGGAGTTGCCGAAAAACTTCGTTCACAGAGTGCTCAGTAGTCTGTACAGGAAGTTTCCCGGCCTTTCCGCCCCCCTCCCAGCCTCCCCCCGTTGGGGGGAGGAGCCGGACTCTCTCCCAGCGGGGGAGGGGCGGAGAGGAGGCGGAGTTGCCGAAAACCTTCGTTCACAGAGTGCTCAGTAGTCTGTAAAGGAAGTTTCCTGGCCTTTCCGCCCCCCTCCCAGCCTCCCCCCGTTGGGGGGAGGCGCCGGACTCCCTCCCCCGCTGGGGGAGGGTTTAGGGGCGGACAGAACAGATGAGCGATGCCGGCGACGGTCAGGTTGGGGATGACAAAGAGTCTGGAACCTTCTATGATACGTGTCGTACAAACCATCGTAGAAGGAGCCAGACTCATGACCAGGATACAGCACCTGACGGACGCTGTCGAGACCATGCTGCGGGAGAGCGGGGATCAGGTGCCCCGCGCCACCCGCCAGCGCCTGGTGCTGTTCGTGGTGGGCGTCTTGCT
>JAOACN010000612.1 GCA_026417815.1 Chloroflexaceae bacterium
CGATACACCACTGCTCCACTCCGGTGGACGGCGGGGACCGATCTCTCCACCAGGGTCGCGCCCTCGGGGGGAGTACGGCCTCACCGCCGACGACTACATGATACCAGGGGGAGTTGGGCGTCCCAATGCCCCAGAGCGCGAATGTGACGCGAGGATGTGCCGGAAAACCCTACACCTGAGAACTCCCCGGACCCCGCCGTGGCAGACGGACTTTGCTCAAGTCCTGGGGGCGGGCCGTCCTGGGGTGCAAAAACCGTTGCGGATCTCGTTGTATAAGAGCCCCAGGTCGGTTCTCAACGCGCGAGCAACGAAAGGAGCGCCCGATGTCCGCACGTCCAAGCCGTCCCCCGTTGCGCCTGGCACTGATGACACTGGTCCTCAGCCTCGTCCTCACCGGCGCCTGGACCGCCCGTTCCGCTACGCCCGTCTTTGTAACCGCGAACAATATCGTCCTTCAGCAGGGAGAGGTGCTGCCGATCTTCCCCCTGAGCGCGCCCCAGGTGAACAGTAACACAACCAGGGAGCTGGCCCGACGCTTCAGCGGCTTTGCCGCTGGCCCGACGATCGCCCCGGACACGTACCTCGGGCTGCCGCGCTTTACGGTCCCGCTCACCGACACCAGTTCGCTGCTGGTGCGCTACGGGGCCACGGGCGGCTACTACGCCACCAATCTGAACGAACTTGGTCGCGAAAGCGCGCGCGGGGCCATTGACCGGACACAGGCGCAACAACTGGCCTGCCTGTTCCTCCTGACTAACGGCTTTATGGACGCCCGAGGGAGACTGCTGCTGGACCAGCAGAACCTGCAGGGGGTGCTTACGCCCAACCCCCAGGGCTGCGGTTTCAACCCCGATCCGCAAAACCCGCTGTACGCGACGAGCCTGATCCGCGCCGCTACGGTTCCCGCGAACAACCCCGGCGGCGCCCCGACCGAGCAGGATGTTGGCGTGGTAGTACGGGTGCCGATGAACCTGCCGGTGCAGTTCGGCCAGCGGTCCGAGTTGCCTCTCGGGGGGCCGGGGGGGCACCTTTCGCTGCTCTTTACCACCACCACCCGCGACAATGGCCCCACGCTCGACGACGCCGTGCCGGGCCTGGCGGGGGTGGCGATGCCCTTCTTCAGCCGGCAACTCGGCCAGCCGCGCAACGTTCCCATCGCCAATCCCGACGAGATCCGCAACCAGGTCGAGCAGCAGGTGCGCGCTTCGTTCCCCGGCGCTACGGCGGTGAACGTGCCTCAACCGGTATTCTCCTACTACGTGCTCGATGCCGCGGTCGAGCAGCGGGCGCTGGAGCCGGTGCTGGAGTTTCAGGGCATCGAGGTTACCATCGGGGGCGAGACGGTGATCCTGCGCGACATCGTGGCGCCCCTGGCCCGGCCGGGGGCGGGGGGCTTTGGCCCGACGGTGAGCATTACCGACCCGGCCAGTGGCTCGCCCTTCAACCCCGGAGCGGAAGTGCTCCTACGGGGCGCAATCAACGACGGCGCGGCGCCCTACCGCGTCGAATGGCTCACCGGCGATGGGGTCGCGCTGGGCTCTTCCACGGTGAACGGCCCTGGCGCGGTGGAACTGCGCACCCGAAGCCTGCCGGTTACGAGCCGTGGAGGCACGCCCACCGCGGTTACGGTTGTGCTGCGCGTCACCGACAACGAGGGCGCGGTGCGGGAGGCGCGGGTCATCCTGCGACCCGCCGTAGCGCCAGTAGCGTACCTGCCGCTGGTCATCCGCGATCGGAGCGGCGCGCCCGCGACCACCGAAGCCATCCTGGAGCAGGTCGGCTACGGTTTCGGCATCGAAGCCAACTGGGACTACCCGCCAGCCGGTCCCGGCGGTGGTGATCTGCCGGGGGTGGTCCCCGACGCGAACGGCCTCCGCAGCGGGATGCTCGGCTACGGTTACAGCCAGCGCTTCTACTGGACCAACAGCAACGCCTGGGAGCGCGACTGGCGCGATTGTGGTCTGGGGGGAATTGACTGCACCCTGGGCGTAGACCGGGCCGACTTTGTGTACTACGCCGGCCACGGCGGCCCGGCAGGTCTGAGCCTGGCCTCGAACATAGACAGCACCTGGGCCAGCGCCAACAACGCCCGCTTCAACAGCGCCCGCTGGGTCGGTTTCGCCTCGTGCCAGACGCTGCGGGTGCAGGGCTACGCCATAGGCAGCGAACCGATCCGCAGGTGGTTCGGTTCGTTCCAGGGGGCCCACATGCTGCTGGGCTTCAACAGCAACATGGCCGACGTGGCCTTCGGCGGGCGCCTGGTGGAGAACATGCGTATGCCGAGCTTTTTCGGGATCGACTTCCCCTGGGCCCAGCCGACCATTGCCCAGGCCTGGATCAAGACCTCCTTCGAACTGAACGCCGGCAAGATCGCCTACGTCTATGCGCGTGGCGGCACGGCCAACCCTGCCACCGACCGGCTCCCCAAACCGGGACAACCTATGCCGCCCCGCCCATTGCCGGTAAGCTCGTACCACTGGGTGTGGGAGACGTTCTAGTGGTACGACAATCTGGTTGTGAAAGATAGTTTTTTGCGGGGAGGGCTTCGCCCTCCCACGCCCCCTCCCGCCGCATCCCTCACCATCATCGTGACAGCCCACCAGGTGAACGGGGAAAGTCGGTTTCCCCTCCCCCTGCGGCTTCAGGCTGCCAGGGCCTCGAGCACGCCGATGAGCTTTTCGCTCCAGGCGCCGTTGAGGGCGCGCCGGTCGAGGCGCACGAACTGCGGGCCGACCTTGACCGTCTGGTCGCGCAGGAAGCGGCGGCGCAGGCGCTCGCGCCGGTCGCTCTCAAGCACGGGCAGGCGAATGATAAACTCGTCGCCCGAGGCGACGACGGAACTGACGCCGGCCTGCAGGGCCAGGGCCTTGATCTGCAGCCAGGTGAGGAGGTGCAGGGCCGCCTCCGGGGGCTTGCCGAAGCGGTCGTGCAACTCCTGGCGCAACTCGCGCACCTCCTCCACCGTCTGCGCCTCGGTCATGCGCTGGTACATCGCCACCCGCAGCACAGGGTCGGCGATGTAGTCTTCGGGCAGGTAGGCCGTCAGCGGCAGGTCGAGGGTGACGAGCGGCGAGACCAGCACCTTCTCGCTAATGATCAATTTGCTGGCGGCTTCACTGAGACTGACCTGGGGCGCGGCTTCCCCGGACGGCGCGGCCCGGTCAACGCTCGCTTTGAGTTGCCGCACGGCCTGTTCCAGCAGCCGCGAGTAGAGATCGAAACCCACGGCGGCGATGTGGCCGCTCTGTTCGGCCCCCAGGAGGTTGCCCGCGCCGCGGATCTCGAGATCGCGCATGGCGACGCGAAAGCCCGCGCCGAGTTCGGTGGCCTCCTGGATGGCTTCCAGGCGCGCCTGGGCCTCCTGGGTCATCGGCTTCTCCTGGCGGTAGAGGAGGTAGGCATAGGCGCGGTTGGCGCTGCGACCCACCCGCCCGCGCAACTGGTAGAGCTGCGCCAGGCCGTAGCTGGTCGCATCGTCAATGATGATCGTGTTGGCGTTGGGCACGTCCAGCCCGCTCTCGATGATGGTGGTGCAGACCAGCACGTCGTAGCGCCCGTCGAAGAAATCGAGCATCACCCGCTCGAGTTCACGCTCGTCGAGTTGCCCGTGACCCACGGCGATGCGCGCCTCGGGAACCAGGCTGCGGAGGCGATTGGCGACGTGGTAAATGCTCTGCACCCGGTTGTGGACGAAGTAGACCTGGCCGTCGCGTTCCAGTTCCCGATTGATGGCCTCACGCACCAGTTCCTCGTTGTACGGCGCCACGTAGGTCTTGATGGGCAGGCGATCCTCGGGAGGGGTGTCAATCACGCTCAGGTCGCGGATGCCGGCCATGGCCATGTGCAGGGTGCGCGGGATGGGGGTGGCGGTGAGGGTCAGCACGTCCACCTCGGCGCGCAAACGCTTGAGGCGCTCCTTGTGGCGCACGCCGAAACGCTGCTCCTCGTCAACCACGACCAGGCCCAGGTCCTTGAAGCACACATCGTTGGAGAGCAGGCGGTGCGTGCCGATGACGATATCCACCTGGCCGCGGGCGAGATCACCGACGATGGCCTCCTGTTCTTTGGGCTGGCGGAAGCGCGAGAGCATTTCGACGCGCACGGGAAAGGCGGCCATGCGTTTGCGGAAGGTGTCGTAGTGCTGCTGGGCCAGCACGGTGGTGGGCACCAGCACGGCCACCTGTTTGCCGTCCTGCACGGCCTTGAAGGCGGCGCGGAGGGCCACTTCGGTCTTGCCGAAGCCCACATCACCGCAGATCAGGCGGTCCATCGGCACGGGTTGTTCCATGTCGCGTTTCACCTCACCGATGGCGCGGAGCTGATCCTCGGTTTCCAGGTAGGGGAAGGCGTCTTCCAGTTCCCGTTGCCAGTCATTGTCGGGGCTGTAGGGATGGCCCTGCTTCATCTGGCGCTGGGCGTAGAGGGTGAGCAGTTCCTCGGCCAGGTCCTGCACGGCGGCGCGGGCCTTGCGCTTGGCCCGTTCCCAGTCCTGGGTGCCCAGGCGCGTGAGCGTGGGCGCGGCGTCGCCCGCGCCAATGTAGCGGGTGACGCGATCCACCTGGTCCACCGGCACGTAGATCTTATCGTCGCCAGCGTAGCGCAACACCAGATACTCGCGCTCGATCTCGCCGACGACGCGGCGGATAAGGCCCTCGAAGCGGGCGATGCCGTGTTCGATATGCACCACATAGTCGCCCGGCTTGAGGCCACGCACGAAGGCGGCCCGTTCCTCGGCGGAAGGGCCGCGTTTGCGGCGCTCGCTAAGGGGGCGGCGCTGGCGAATGCCGAAGATCTCGCTGTCGGTGTAAAGGGTCAGATTGAGCGCCGGGAGGCGCCAGCCGCCCTCCAGGGCGCTGTGGGCCACAGCGAAGCGCGCCCGGGCCGTCCCGGCATCGGCGGCGTTCTGGAGGGCCTCCTCGACCAGTTCCTGGAGCCGGGCCGCCTGGCTGGTAACGGCCAGCACCCGCTCACCGCGCTCCAGGCGGACGACGATGTCGTGGACCAGGCGGCGGAACTGGCCGCCGAACAGTTCGGGGGGCTCGAAGCGCAGATCGCCGAGGGGGAGAGATTCACCCACACTGCCCGCATCGGGCGCCTCGGAGCCGCTGAGGTCGGCCAGCGCGCAGCCCGCGGGGGGCGCGGCGGGGTCGAAGAGTTCCTCCCAGAGGAAGTAGGGGCGGGGAACATCGGGCGGCAGTTCGCCAGCGTCAATCAGGCGCGCGCGCCCGTGCTCGGCCTGTTCGTGGATCTCGGCGGCGTGGCGGGCCAGAAACTGCGCCTCGGAGAGCAGGATGGCCGCGCCCCGGGGCAGATGGTCGAGCAGGGAGGCGCCCGGGCCGTGGCGATAGAACGGGGCGTAGAAGGCGCGGCCCTCGAAGCGTTCGCCCTGCTCGAGGCGTTCGAGGGCGGCTTCCCACTCTATGCGCACCTCGCGGCGGAGACCGGAGCGATCGAGGGCGGCGATGCGGGCCACGGCCAGCTCGCGGCGCCACAGGGGGATCTCGTGGGGTGGACCGAGCGTCACCGCTTCCAGACGGACCTCGCTGCGCTGGGTGGCGGGGTCAAACCGGCGGATGCTCTCTACCTCGTCGCCGAAGAAGCCAATACGCAGGGGCTGGTCATCGGCCGGGGGCCAGACATCGAGCAGATCGCCGCGGCGGTTGACCTCGCCTGGCGCCTCGACCGTCGGGGCCATTTGATAGCCCAGGTACAACAGGTGGCTGGTGAGAACCTCGGGGCGGTGGATCGCGCCCAGTTCCAGGCGCAGCGTCGCCTCGGCCAGTTCGTCGGGGGTCAACGTCGGCTGCATGAGCGCCTTGATTGGCGCGACGATCACCGGCGGCCCGGCCGACTCCGACCCGGCGCGCCAGGCGGCGAGGACCTGGAGGACCCGCAGGCGCTGGCCGATCACCTGGCTCCCGGGTGACATATGCTCATAGGGCAGCGCGTCACTGGCGGGATAGTAGAGCGGTCGGGCCGGACCGAGCCATTGCCGGAGGTCATCGGCGGCGCGCAGGGCCACATCGGCGCTCGAGAGCACGAAGAGCAGCGGCGCGCGGTGGTGGCGGGCCAGGGCGGCCACCACGGGCGCGCGAGCAGCCGCTGGCAACGGCGCCAGTTGCAGACGCGAGCCGCTCTGCCTCAGAG
>JAOACN010000660.1 GCA_026417815.1 Chloroflexaceae bacterium
GGAGGCGGCGGGCATGGGCGGCCGCAGCCTCGCCTTCCCCGCGGGCCAGGGCGATCTCGGCCAGGTTCACCAGGGCGGGCAGCAGGTCCACCCCGGCGCGGGCCGCGACTTCGAGGCCGGCGGCGAAGCTCGCCGCAGCCTCGTCATAGTCTCCGCGGTCGAAGTGGACCAGACCGAGGTTGTTCAGCGAGACGGCCACGGCGTAGTCATCGCCCAGTTCGCGACGCAGGCCCAGGGCGGCCCGATGATGGGCGATGGCCCCGTCGAAGTCGTTCAGGTCGTGGTTGACGAGGCCCAGCAAGTCGAGGGCGCGGGCCTCGGTCGCGCGGTCGCCCGCCTCTTGCGCCAGGCGCAGGCTCTCGGCCCCGCGGGCGAGGGCGACGCGGTCGTCACCCTGGCGGCAGGCCAGCCGGCCGGAAACGAAGGTCGCGCGGGCGCGGAGGATCGGTGGTACGGCATCGGCTTCGGGGAGGGTAAGCAGTTCGTCGGCCCAGCCGCGTCCCTCGGCGAGCGGCCCGCGGTTGAACCAGAAGCGGAAGAGCGCCACCACCAGGCGCAGGCCCGCCTCAACCTGCCGCGTCGTGACGGCCCAGCGCATTGCGGCGCGCAGGCCATCGTATTCCGCCGTCAGCCGGACCATGGCCTCGCCGGAGATCGGCCCCAGCAGGGCGCCCGCCGCCTCCTCGGCCAGGCGCGTGGCCCAGTCCAGGTGCCGGTCGCGGGCGATCGGCCCCTCCCCGGCTTCCTCCAGAAGCTCGCGAGCGTAGATGCGCACCGGCTCCAGCAGGCGATAGCGGGCCGGGCCACGGGCGGGCAGGTCGGCGACGACGACCATAGACTTGTGGGCCAGCCCTGCCAGGGGCGCCAGCGCCGTCTCCTCGTCCTCGCCGGCCACAGCGGCCGCCATCGCCAGCGTAAAGTCGCCGGGGAAGACCGACAGGCAGCGGAAGAGGCGCTGTTCGTCGGTGGTCAGCAGGTTATAGCCCCGGGCCAGGGTCGCCGTCAGGGTGCGCGCTCGCGCAGTCGCGCCCGCCGCTGGCTCCCGTTCCGGCATGGCCAGCCCCTCGGTCAGGCGGCGTTCGATCTGCTCGGGGCCGAGGACCGCGGACCAGGCCGCGGCCAGTTCGATGGCCAGGGGCAGGCCCTCCAGCCGCTGGCAGATGGCCGCAATCAGGGGGGCATTCTCGACGGTGAGACGAAAGTCGGGCACTGCGGCCATTGCGCGGGCGACGAACAGGGCGACGGCGGGGTGTTCGGCCAGGCGGGCGGGAGGCAGGTTGGTCGGCGGCAGGGGCAACGGCGGCACCGGCCAGACCTGCTCGCCAGGCACGCCCAGGGGTTGCAGGCTGGTGGCCAGGACGCGCAGGCCGGGGCAGCCGCGCAGCAGGGCATCAGCCAGGGCGGCCACGGCCACGGTCAGATGCTCGCAGGCGTCCAGCACCAGCAGCCGTGGCGTCGGGCCGATGGTCGCCGTCAGCGCTGCCAGCGGCGAGCGGACAACATCCGCAAGGCCCAGGGCCGAAGCTACGGCCTGAGGGACGAAGGCCGGGTCGGAAATGGGGCCCAGGTCGCACCACCAGGCGCCGGCCGTGAAGCGCGGGGCCAGCGACCCGGCCACGTGCAACGCCAGGCGGGTTTTGCCACTGCCTCCCGCGCCGGTAAGGGTGACGAGCCGGGCCGCGCTTAGCCGGGCCTGCACCGCCCGCGCCTCGCGACGTCTGCCCAGGAGCGGGGTGAGGGCCAGGGGCAAGTTGCCGGTGGTTGCCATGGCGCTGGTGCGATGCAAAATTGCCGATTGTAGATGGCGGATCGGGCGCGGCGCATGTGGACGTGCTGGCGTCACACTGATGCCCCAACGGGTCGCCTGGAAGCGCGCCAGTGCTCGGGTTGCGACCATCGGCTACCCGCGGCAGCCGCGTTCGCGCAGATATGCAACGCCGGGCCGTATCATCGCGGGGCAGCGGCGGGTTCTGGCGGTAGTGAATGCGCGGGTCACAGCGGGCGTCGCGGCAGGTCTCGTGTAGGGGGGCGTCCCGGGCCGAGGGTGCTCACGGCCCCTTTGACACCGCCGTCTCCGCGTACAACGTCCGCAGCACAACGATCACCGGACGATTGAGCGCCTCGGCCAGACTGTCGGCGAGCTCCTGGGCCGGCTTCAACTCGCCGGCGCCTTCCACCGCAACCCTTACCTCCTGCCCGTTGACATTGACGATGAGCACATCATAGTCGGCGCCCTCGAGCCAGTGCTCCACGGCGCCCGTCGCGCGTCTGGCATCGTTCGCGTCCTGAACGGCGTGATAACTGGTCACCGAGAGCGGCAGCGCCACGATCAGCATGCCCGCGGCGAAGATGGTAAAGGCACGCCGGCGGAGTTGCGCTTGCTGCGGGGTGAGGGCCAGTGCGCCGAGGCCCAGGGCGACAAAGACAATGCCGCCCGCCAGCAGAATGGCGAGAAAGTTGGTCAGGAACAGCAGCATCGCGCCCAGGGCCGGGCCGTGCTGCCCTTGCTCCAGGGCGATACCCACAACGCAGAGCGGGGGTACCAGCGAGATAGCAATGGCGACGCCGCCAATCGAGTCGGCGATCTCGGCGCGGGAGGTAATGAAGGCCCCGGCCGCGCCCGCACCCAGGGCCGTGAGCAGAGCGTAGAGGTTGGGGTTAATGCGCGAGGCGATCTCGCCGTTGCCCGTGAACGAGATGGCGACATCGGGAACAATGGCGGCCAGCAGATACGATAAGACGACCACGGTCACGACCCCGGCGACGACAAGAGCCAGGGCGCGCAGCGCGCGCGGCAGCGAGCCCATCACCACGGCCGCGGTGGTCGCCATAATCGGCCCCATCAGGGGGGCGACGATCATCGCTCCGATCACCGTTGCCGTGGAGTCAGAGAGCACGCCGTAGGTGGCGATCACCGTGGCGAGCACCAGCAACACAAAGAAGTTGACCAGCCGCCGCCGGACCAGGGGCCCTTCGATGAAGAGCTTGTCCTCAAAAACCGGCAGGTAGTCAGGGTCGAAGCCCGGCCTGGCGGCCGGGGCCGGCTGCAAGATCGGCGCCATCGCTTCTCCTCGGCAACTCGGGCAGGGGGCGTTTCTGCGCCCGGCGTGGGGCGGGATCGTCGCGGATCGTCGTGGTGTGCTTGATTATAGCAGAGCAGTGCTGGCTCGGCCAATCACACCTGCGTTGCGGGGCTGAGGCAACGTCGAGAACCTGGCGCGAAGGGCCGTGCTTCGTTCCGGGCCGTAGCGCCAGCGAACATCTCTGATAGAGCGGTCCTGTGCCATCTCTAAACAGCGTACGGACGCAGCACGCTACGGACGCAGCGTGCTACGGACGCAGCACGCTGCGTCCCGACGTGTACGTCTGTTATTCCGGGCTTCACAACCTGAAGAGGACCGCTATAGCTGCGGCGCCAGGAATATCCGTATCGTGAAGCGGGACCACGTGCCACCTTCGACAGCATAGCAGGTCGTAAAGCCGGGGAAGGGGATCCATGAGGAAGCAACCCTCTCGCTCCCTATCCTCCAGGAACTCGAAGAAGGTTCTGGCCTTTATTGGGCGACAAACGACATTCATTCATAGTAGCGAAATCGTGACCATGAGTGATCAATTCTGGCCTTTAAAACATGGTTGATTGCCATTACATTTCACTTATCCGAATTGCTTAGATATGACAAAACATCCCTCAACGCAGGACTGATGCAACCTCCGGCGCCGGTAGGGTTCGAGACGACCACGTGGCCGCCATGTTTCGCCAGGTGTGACCATCTAGCCGCTGCATTCAACGAAAAATCTGGAGTCTGGGACCTGCTCCTAATACTACAGTTGTACTTGTCCTGATTGGCGTACCGGGGCTGTCTGTCACCCCTCGCTTCGCTCGGAGTCTTCCCGCCACGAGGGCGGAAGATTCCTTGCTACGCTCGGAATGACAGGGGCAGTACGTGGTATGACCAGAGGCTGGACGCGGCACGACCAGGGTGATGGTATGCGAAATACAACTGGAGTACTAAGCCGTTGTCTCAGCCCTGTCATTTGACCCTCGGAGCCTGATCGTCGGACCACTGTAGAAACACGTTCAAGGGGGAGCTATGCAACGCTGCGTTGGTCGCTTTGTCATTGCTCTGGCGATTCTGGTTCTCATCGTTTGCGGCGGTCTCGCGCGATTCGCTGGCGTGCCGGTGCACGCCGCGCCACAAGGCTACCTCAGCGTCCTCTATGGGGCGGCAATTGATGATCGCACCGGTGAACTTGTCATCTTTGGACGCAACGATCCTTTTCTTCCTCCACTGGATATAACAGACTTGACTGTCGCTCTGCGAACGCGCTTCGATATGGCCGCGAACCCTATTGATCATTGGCCAGGAGTAACTATTGAATTCAGTTCTACCAATCAGTCGGTTCTCGATGTGACATATTTTGGTCCCATCCGTAATACGCGCTTCGGATATGTGCTGTTCGAGTCCGATCGCCTGCTCAAGTACTATGGCCTTGGCTATGATAATAGCAACGGTGTAGCTGAGCCCGTTCGTTCGAATGTCCCCGGCTACCAGAGCGAACTGGCGTGTATGGCGGAGCGGGGCTACGTTCCCCCGGCGGGGCAGGTGATCCAGTGGCGCAAATGGTTCAGCCCGACCCTCACCGTCCAGGCCGCGACGGATGGCAGCGCGATGGTCTTTACCCAATCGCGCATCACCCTGAACTGGGCCTACAACTCCCAGGCTACCGACCCTGCCGTCAGCGCCTGTGTGCAGCGCTTTGTGGATCACTTCAACCAGAACTACCAGCGGTTCGCCGATGAGCAGCAGACCCGTGGGAACCCCGTGCTGCACGAACTGGTGCAGTATGGCCGGCTCATGGCGATTGCCGAATGGCTCTTCGACCGCAACCTCAGCAGGCGCGTCCCCGGCCTCAACGCAGCCTGGCTGAATTGTCTGCCCGTCACGGCCCATACCACCCCGCTAACCACCCCGCGGATCAGCGTTCCGGCCGGCAATCTGATCCAGTCAGGCGGGGTTGACCTGCGCGTCGTCCCGGGCAGTTATCTGGACGTTCCCCAGACCCCGGGGCTGGCCGCGGCGGTCCTCAGCAGCCGGGACAGGCTCGACGCGCGTGAGTGGGAGGCGGTCGTTGAGGAGTCATACTGTCCAGCGGCGCAAACGGGCCCCAGGCCTTCCCAGCCATCGGCGTGTCGCATTACTGCGACGGCCCTCTCATTTGGCGATCCGGCAGAATATGGCTTTGAGGTGATTCGCCGTGAGGGAAACCGTGTGTCGATCAACCCTGACGGTCCGCTTGGCGAGCCGTACATCGTAGCCGATGGGGATGCCACACTCCGGTATACGTTCTCCGGGACGGAGCTTGCCAATCCGCCCATCGCTCTCCATTACCTGGTGGCGCGGTCGGTTCAGCAGGGGCGATCGGCTAGGGACGCTTCGGACAACACTGCGTACCAGCCGGCGGCCGCGGTCAATCAGGTGACCGTTCGCCTGCTTCCTGCGAATGGCCAGCCCGTGCTGGTGCACACGTTCACCGGGGAGGGACGGGAGGGCCTCTGGATCCCCGGCCCCTATCTAGATCTGAGCCCCTATGCCGGCCAGCAACTCACGATCGAGGTAGAGATCAGCATCGTTCCTGGCAGCGGGGTGCTCTTTGCGTTCGGCGGCCTGCAAGTTACGACGGCGCAGCCCCTGCCACAGCAGCCGTCGCCCACTGAAACACCCACCCCGATCCCCCAAAGCTACCGTGTGTACCTGCCGATGGTGGTAAAGTAGTGGGGCTGGTAAAAGCAAGGCATAGCTATCGTGGAAGAGCGCACCTCGGACGCCACGCCGCCGGCAAACATCACCCATGCTGACTGGCAGGCGACGCCGCTGCCGGTGCGCCAGCTTGTAGGCAGGCTCCTCGACCTTGCCCGGCAGGCGCTTACCGACGCATGGAACGCCGGTATGTGGCATCTTGAGCGTGAACACTACGACGGGGCGCATGTGTCGCTCACCAGAGCTCTGGATACCGCGCGCACCCTGGGTGACCAGGCGCTAGAGGTGTGGCTGCTCGCGCATCTCAGCCAGGTTGAGGTAGGACGAGGGCACGTTGCTCCGGCTGAAGAGAAAGCGCGCAAGGCGTTGGAAGTCGCCGGTGCGGTCGGCGATGATAAACTGCGGGCGCTGGCCCTGAACAGCCTTGGCGTCGCGCTCCTGCACGGCGGGAAATCCGGCGTCCCGGCCGCCGTTGACCACCTGCGAAGGGCCGTGGACCTGGCGCGGGCCAGCAGGGGTCCGGTCCTGCCCGAGGCCATGATCAACCTGGCCAACGCTCTGCTGCACAGGGGAAATCTGACCGAGGCCGCCGAGTGGCTCGATCAGGTGGAAACCGGCGCCAGCGACCAGATCTCCGAGGAGCTGCGCGTCCTTTGCCAGATCAACCGGGCGACACTCGCTGGCTTGCGCGGCGAGCGGTGGGAGGCCGAAAGGCATGCCCGCGCGGCGGTCCAGGAATGCGCGGGGCGAGAGGATCGGACCCACTGGATGGCCCTGGTGACCCTGGCACTCTGTCTGGTGGAACTGGGCGACGAGTTGGAGGCCAGGGGAAAGGGTGACCCGCAGGGCACATTCAAGGACGCTGAAACGAACTTCGTAGCGGCGGCGGAACTGGCTGGCCGGCTGCACCATCGTCAGGGTGTCTGGGTTGCTCGGCTCAACCAGGCCATGCTGCTCAGCCGGATGGCGCGCTACGAGGAAGCGCGCCAGATGATCCTGGAGCAGGTGTTGCCGCTGGTGGTTGAGCATCGCGATCATCGGAGCGAGGCCTTCTGTCATCTGAACCTGGGGGATATCCACCTGGCTGCCCTGGCGCGCCAGGTGGGTCTAGATCCTCAGAG
>JAOACN010000693.1 GCA_026417815.1 Chloroflexaceae bacterium
TGCCCGTGCTGCGGCCTCACCGGGCGAGAACCGACGCTCCCGCCGCCTGCATCCCCGCCTCCAGGGCGCGGCGGTTCAACTCGCGGAACCGGGCCGGGACGCTCTCCAGCGTGGCTGCCAGCAGCGCCTCGGGCGAGACCACGCCGGTCAGCGCCGCCACCGCGCCGAGCATGACGATGTTCGCCACCACGGTGTTGCCCAGGTCCTCGGCGATCTTCGTGGCCCGCACCGGCGTCACCGGCTGCGCCTCGTCGCGCTGGAAGACCAGGTCGGGATCGATGATCACCGTCGCCCCGGGCTTGATCGCCCGCCCGTAGCGGTTGTAGGCCTCCTGCGACATGGCCACCAGCACGTCGGCCAGGTGGATGCCCGGGTAGCCGATGGGGTGATCGGCGATGATCACCTCGGCCCGCGCCGCTCCGCCACGGGCCTCCGGGCCGTAGGACTGCACCTGGCAGGCCGTCAACCCGTCGTAGACCGCCGCCGCTTTGCCCAGGATGACCGCCGCGGTGACCACCCCCTGTCCGCCGAAGCCGCAGATGCGAATCTCGCGTTTCATAGCTTTTCCCTCGCCACCAGCGCGGCCCAGCGATCCTCGAACGTCTCGCGCTCGGTGTCCTGAAAGACGCCGATCTTCATCTTGCCCCGCAGCGCCTCGCGCTCTTCGGGCGAGCCGAATTGCTCCACCCACTCCCACTCGTCGAGCAGCACCGTGTGTTCGCGGTACCAGCGCCAGATCTGCTCGATTTCCTTCAGCCCGTTGCGCCGGCCATAGGCCGTCGGGCAGGGGGTGAGCATCTCGATCAGCGCGAAGCCGCGCTTGCGGATGCCTTCGGCGATCGATTTGACCGGCTGCGCCGGCGAGACCACCGGCCAGCGGGCCACGTAGGGCGCCCCCAGGGCCTTCGCCAGCTCGCAGATGTCCAGTGGATGCTCGATGTTGCCGTAGGGCGTCGTCGAACTGAAGCCGCCATCGGGTGTGGTGGGGGCCGACTGGCCGCCGGTCATGCCGTAGGTGAAGTTGTTGACCAGGATCACGGTGATGTCCATGTTGCGGCGAATGGTATGCAGCAGGTGATTGCCGCCAATGCCCGCCCCGTCGCCGTCGCCGGTGAAGACGATCACGGTCAGGTCGGGATTGGCGGCCCTGATCCCCGAGGCGAAGGCCAGCGCCCGCCCGTGGGTGGCGTGCAGACCGTCGGCATTGATGTAGCCCGGGAGCCGCGACGAGCAGCCGATCCCCGACACGAACACTGTCCGGTCGAGGTCGAGGCCCACTTCGTCAATCGCCCAGAGGGTGTAGTTCAGCACATTGCCGAGGCCGCACCCATCGCAGAAGATCGTCGGGAACATCTCCCGCCGCAGGTAGTTCGTCCGCAACTCGGCGGCGGTCTTGATCCTCAGGCCGGTTGCCATTGCAATGCCTCCAGCGCTTCCAGCAGCTCGGCGGGGCTGTGCAACTCGCCGCCGATCCGGGCGTATGGCGCCACCACGCACCGTCCGGCGACGGCCTCGCGGATGGGGTGCACGATCTGTCCCAGGTTCATCTCCGGAACGAGCATGGCCCGCACCCGTTCGGCCCAGCGGGCGACGACGTGCTCGGGGAAGGGCCAGATGCTGATCAGCCGCAGCAACCCGGCCTTGATGCCCCGGCGCCGGGCCTCTTCCACCACGTCGCGGCAGGTGCGGGCGGTAATGCCGTAGGCCACGATGGCGATCTCGCAGTCGTCGGCGTAGAACTCTTCGTAGCGCGTAATCAGGTCCAGATGGTTGGTGATCTTGGCTGCCAGCCGGCGCACCAGTTGATCGTGGATGGCGGCGCTGGAGGCCCGCGGCAGGCCATCTTCGTTGTGGGTCAGACCGGTCACAAAGGTACGGAAGCCCGATCCGAAGGGGGCGAAGGGCGGCACCAGATCTGGGCCGGGGGCGAAGGGCCGGTAGCCGGCCCGATCGGTGGCGCGCGGGCGCTCCACCAGTTCAAACTCGTCATCGTCGGGGATAACCAGGCGCTCGCGCATGTGCCCCAGTTCGCCATCAATGAACACCAGCACCGGCGTCCGCAACTGCTCGGAAAGGTTAAAGGCCACGATGGTGATCTCCAGGGCCTCCTGCACCGAGGCGGGGCAGAGCATGATGATCTCGTGGTCGCCGTGGGTGCCCCAGCGGGCCTGCATCATGTCGCCATAGGCCCCCATCGTCGGCTGCCCCGTGGATGGCCCGGAACGCTGCACATTGACCACCACGCAGGGCGTCTCGGTCATGATCGCGTAGCCCAGGTTCTCCTGCATCAGCGAAAAACCGGGGCCGGAAGTCGAGGTCATCACCTTCGCCCCGGTCCAGCTCGCGCCGATAAGCGCGCCCATACTGGCGATCTCATCTTCCATCTGGATGTAGCAGCCGCCGATGAGTGGCAGGATCTCGGACATCCGCTCGGCGACCTCGGTGGCGGGGGTGATCGGGTAGCCGGCGAAGAAGGTGCAGCCGGCCAGCACCGCCCCGTAGGCGCAGGCGTCGTCCCCCTGCACGAATTGCACCCTGGGGCCCAGCGCCCGCCGGATCAGCTCTCTATGCGTGGACACGGCCTTCCTCCGTCACCGTGATGGCGAAATCCGGGCACAGCAGTTCGCACAGCCGGCAACCGTTGCAACGCTCGGGGCGAACCAGTTCCGGGGGATGCACGCCCCGCGGCGAGAAGCGCGCGGCCACTTGCAGCGCCCGGGGTGGACAGTAGATGACGCACAGGGCGCATCCTTTGCACCAGCCTTCGTCAATCTGAATGGTGTGCATATGGCTTTACGGTGGGCGCCACGGAGGTTCTGGCCCTCCGCGCCTCCCGATTACAGAATCCCCAGGTCTCATCGGGCCGCCACATACGGCAATCCCAAATCCAAAATCCAAAATCCAAAATCCCGCTACACCGGCACGTCCAGGTAGCGTTCCAGGGCCTCTTTCCCGCGATAATCGGGCAGAATGCGCGGAGCGGTGCGCGTGGTTTCAACGCCGGCCTCGCGGAGCATGCGCTCGTATTCGGCCACGTGGGCCAGGCTCAGCCGCCCGGGGCGATGGGTACGCGCGTAGTGCGCCGCGGCGATGCCCGCGCGCCGACCAAACACGTTGAAGTCGAGCAGCGAGTTGCCCATCAGCCGGTTCTTGCCGTGGATGCCGCCCATCACCTCCCCGGCCACGAACAGGCCCGGCACACAGGTCGCGCCGTGCTCGTCGGCGGCCACGCCCCCGTTCTGGTAGTGCAGGGTCGGGAAGACCAGAATCGGATCGCGGGTCATGTCAATCCCAAACCGCTTATACATGCGGTACATCGCCGGCAGCGCGGCGCGGATGGTCCCCGGCCCGTGGATCAGGTCCACCATCGGGGCATCCAGCCAGACCCCGCAGATGCCGTGGGGCGTGGGGACGCCCAGGCCCCGTTCGCCGCACTCGCGGATGAAGGCCGCCGCCTCCACGTCGCGCGGTTCCAGGGGAAAGACGAATTGCTCGCCCAGGCGGTTGAGCGGCTGGGCCCCCAGGCCGCGCACCTTTTCGGTGATCAGCAGGCCGGCCATCTGGGCGGGGAACGCCGCCCCGGTGGGATGGTACTGCACCGCGTCGAGATCCACCAGTTCGGCGCCGGCACGGTAGGCCAGCACCAGCCCGTCGCCGGTGGCGCCGTAGTGGTTTGTGGTGGGAAAACTCTGGATGTGCACCCGCCCCAGGCCGCCGGTGGTCAGCACCGTCGCCGCGGCCCGCACGATGTGGTAGCGCCGGGTCTCGAGGTTGAGCAGCACCGCCCCGGCCACCCGGCCCTCCTCGTCGCAGAGCAATTCAATCGCTGGCGAAAACTCGATCACCCGGATGCCGAGGTTGCGCGCCTCGTCGCGCAGTACGCGCATGATCTCCAGGCCGGTATAATCGCGGGCCGAATGCATGCGGTTGCGCGAGGTGCCCCCGCCGGGGTTTTCCACGAAGCGCCCCTGGCTGTCTTTGTCGTACATTACCCCCAGGCGTTCGTGCCACTGGATGATCAGCGGCGCGTCGCTCACCAGCGCCCGCACCAGATCGGGGCGGTTCGTAAAGTGGCCCCCGCCCATCACATCCAGAAAGTGCTGCACCGGCGAGTCTTCGGGCCGGTCGGCGGCCTGGATGCCGCCCTGGGCCATGGTCGAGTTCGAGTCGCCGTGGCGCAGTTTGGTGGCGATCAGCACCCGCGCCGGGTCCAGCCCGCTCTGCACCGCCCAGATCGCCGCCACCGTCCCCGCGCCGCCGCCCCCGATCACCAGCAGGTCCACATCGGCGTCAATCGTGCTCAGGTCCAGATCGGGGCGCACCAGCGGCCGGGCCTCGAAC
>JAOACN010000704.1 GCA_026417815.1 Chloroflexaceae bacterium
CTCCTACCCTCGAGCAGCAGGCCCTGGCCCATGCCATCACCAACATCGTGCCGGGGCATCTGGAGGAGGTGCGCGGCCGGCGCCTGGGCCTGATCGAGAAGACCCGCGCGGCGGTGAAGGACCGGCTGACCAAGGAGATCAACTACTGGGACCACCGCGCCGAGGAGTTGAAGCTCCAGGAGCAGGCCGCCCCCACCCCTACCCTCCCCCTGGAAGGGGGAGGGCGGGGGAGGGGGTTACGCCTCAACTCGCGGGAGGCCCGGCGGCGCGCCGACGAGTTGCAGGCGCGCCTGCAAAAGCGTATGGAGCAACTCGACCTGGAGGCGCGGATCGCCCCCCTGCCGCCGGTCGTCCTCGGCGGGCTGCTGGTCGTGCCGGCGGGGCTGCTCGCGGCGATCACCGGGCGGCCCCTGCCCGCGACCGCGCAGCCCGTCGAGACCCAGGCCGCCGCCGCGCGGGCGCGGGCCATCGTGATGGAGGTCGAGCGCCGTCTGGGCTTTGAGCCGGTGGACCGCGAGCTTGAGCGCCTGGGCTACGACATCGAGAGCCGCGACCCCCGCAGCGGCCGCCTGCGCTTCATCGAGGTCAAGGGCCGCGTCGCCGGGGCCGAGACGATCACTGTGACTCGCAACGAGATCCTCTACTCGCTCAACAAGCCCGACGACTACATCCTGGCGCTGGTGCTCTTCGCCGACGACGGGACGCACAGCGTGCGCTACGTGCGCCGGCCCTTCCAGCGGGAGCCGGATTTTGGGGTGACCAGCGTCAACTACTCCTGCGCCGAGCTGCTGGCGCGCTCCGAGGCCCCGGGGTGAGGCGGTTTACCGCCGAGGGCATGGAAAGGCGCGAATGGTACAATGCTCCGCGAATCACTGCGCTCTCCACGGTAATGTATGTGAGGTGGAACGATGACAAGTCTGACCATCGAACTGGCGCCTGAGGTTTACGAGCGCCTGCGGGCCGAGGCGCAGCGCCAGGGCAAGACGGAGCGCCAGCTTGCCCTGGAGTTGCTAACCGACCAGTTGCTCGCGGCGGCGGAGGCCGAGGCGCCCCTGTATGCGCGGATGATGCCGCATATCCGCGCGCTCGCCGCGACAATGGACCCGGCCGAGTTTGTGGTTCCCGGTGCGGCAACTCCGCAAGAGGCGGCGGCCCTCCTCCGGTCGTGGAGCGAAGAGGATGCCGCAACCGTTGAAGAAGGCGCAGAGTCCTGGGAAGATGTGCTGCGTTCGATTGATGCCAATCGCACGTCGTATCGAAAGCTCTTCCCGGATCTGGAGCAGCCCGAATGAGCCGCTTCGTCTTGCTGGACTCCGGCCCCCTGGGGCTGGTCACCGGTCCGCGCAAGCTGGCCGATGCCAATGCTTGCCGCGCCTGGCTCGAAGATCTCCTGGCAGCGGGAGTAGAGGTGCGCGTTCCTGACATCGCGGATTACGAGGTGCGGCGGGAGTTGTTGCGCGCTCGCCGCTTGTCGGGAACGCAGCGTCTCGATGACCTCCGAGCGCGTATCGGACACCTGGCGATCACCAGCGAAACGCTGTTCCTTGCGGCCGATTTCTGGGCGCGACTTCGCCAGCAGGGCAGGCCAACCGCGCCCGATGCCGCCCTCGATGGCGATGTCATTCTGGCGGCCCAGGCGGCGCTATTGATGGGGCTTGGCCATACCGCTGTCTCTTATACACATCTGAC
>JAOACN010000729.1 GCA_026417815.1 Chloroflexaceae bacterium
ACCGTGAGCCGATGTGGTTGAAACCGCTCCAGATTGAAGCGAGATTTTGTGTGCTCCAGAAGTTTCAGTGCTCTACCGTGAGCCGATGTGGGTGAAACCCAGGCCATCGACGGCAAGCAGGGGGCTATCTTGACCCTCAAAGCTCTCGTCACGCCTCTCCTGGGACGTTGTGCGCGATGATTGTACACCTCAGGCGCCAGGATTGCAAGCCTGCTCCCGCAACTCAACGTCTGTGCTCTAACAGTGTTAAGTTGCGAAGGTTGTCATATCGCTTCAGAATACCGGATGGACACTGTAAAACTCCGACGATCCGTGCTGGGGACGGCTTCGATTGGGTGACGTTGTCGCTGAGTTGCGGAAGGTTGCGTTACAGGGCCAACCGTGGCCGCTGGTTCGTTCATTCGCGACCTGGGCATGTCAAGATTGCGAGTGAGGACCGAAGGAGACATTGCATGACTCCTTCGGCCCTCCAACCAGCCGGACGTGTTCCTCAACGTCAGACCACGTCGTTGCAAAAGCGCCGGAATTCGCAGTTGACGCATAGCCCTCGATCGGCTGGTGGCGGCGGCATAGCCTCGCTGTTGATCGCTGCGCGGATCGCTGTGATCGTCTCGGCAACCTGCCGCCGGAGCGTCGCCGTGATGGCGATCCGTTCCGCGCGGCGCAAGGGGATCTGGTAGACCCATCCTACACGGACAGGCAACCCCCAGAGCTCTTCCAGGAGCATCGCATACGCTGCGACCTGGAGCTTGATGTGCGGGCCGATCCGCTGTTCCGTATCTTTGTACTCCACCACTACTGCTTCCGCATCTGGACTGGTTCGATCCGGTACGGCAATGGCCAGATCGGTGCGACCTCGCAGCCCCAGGCGCTCCGAAAAGAAGGACAGGTTAAAGTGACGTTCACCAACGCTTAGACCATAGGTTCGCAGGGAACGACGCTCTTCACGGCCTTCTTCCTGGCGATGATGCTCTTTGCCATGGCGCATCAGGTCGGTAATCGGGCGCACTGCCGGAAGGCAGTGGCGATACCAGACGACACGCGCGCACATCCGCCATTGCCGCAGGTCGGTCACCTCAAGCGTCAGCGGGTCCATCAGGGTCCTCCTGTTGCAGTACGCGCCGTCCTTGCCAGCTTTGCTCGTCGAGCGGGAAGAGCTGGACGTTGGCGGCACGCCGCTGCACTCGCCGCGCAATCTCCTGAAACAACGCCCGCTGATGGGCGCGGCTCAGATTGCCAGCGAAGGCGCTGTACTGCAGACGCTGCAGCCCGTAGTCCAGACAGGCATCGGCGACTTTCTGCCGCGTTCCGTCATGAGGAATGTCATAGATGACCAGGCATTGCATCGGTTACCACCCCATCACAAACGGTGTATACGCCGGTCGCTCGCCACGCACGAACGTGGCGATGTGGCGGGCCTGACATTGGATAATGTGGCGTAAAGGCTGTCGCTTGCCTTCATAGGCTTCGGTCGACTCAAGCCGCTCCAGCACTTTTTCGACGATCCGTTTGCGGGTTGCTTCGTCAAGTAACCCCTCCCCATCATGCCCGATTGTCCAGCCACGGTTAACCTGCCCCACGAGGGTGCGATCCACTACCGCTTGACGAAACTCTTCGATCAGATCGAGCACCAGGCTGGGCTTTCCCGGACGATCGGCATGCAATAGCCCGGCATACGGATCTAATCCTGCCAGAACAATCGCGTATTCGATCTGCTTATACAGAATGCCGTAGCCATAGTTGAGGGCCTGGTTGAACGGGTCCCGCGCGCCGCGGGTTTCGCGCCCTGTCCAGCCCAGAGAGTCCGGGATCAGGAGCGCCAGCGCACTCCAATAGCGCGCGGCGTAGCGCCCTTCGATGCCGAGCAGCGTGTCGCGCAGGTCGTCGACGGTCTCACCCGCAGCATGGCGCACCGCGTGAAGACTATCGGCAACTTCAGTCGCAACACTGGTAAGGATGGTATGCAGTTCGGGATTCGTCTCTTTCCGATACTTGGCGATGTACCGCAGGAAGTTGGCCTGATTCTGGAGCTTGCCCTGGGTGAAGGCGCGTGCCAGGTGGACCCCCGCCGGGCCATCATAGGCCCGTAACTGCGCCCGCCGAGTGAGTACGGTCCCCGTCAGTCCGGCGCTGTAAAGACTGGCGTGCGGTGTGCCGCTGAAGCTGAGAAAGTGGATCGGGATTCCTTCCTCCGCGCATGCGCGGATGGCATCGCTGCTGATGCTTATGCCGCCGCCGCTGACGATAACCTGTTGCAGATGCAGGAGCGGAGCTTCCTGGAGCCGTTCGCTGTCCTTCATTACTCGCAAACGGCCCTGGTGTTTGGCAATGAAGGCGCCCTTTTCCTGGACGAAGAGATGCATATGCAGAAACCTTTCCGCGTTGCAGATGAACAGGGTGTACGCATGTGCTCGTTCGAAGGCGCAAAACTGTAAGCCTGCAGCAAATTGTTAAGGTGCCGGATGGATCTTCGGAAGCGCGACCGCGCTTCCCGGGATGTTTATGCGAGAATGCGGTACCAGCCGTCGCCTTTAACGCAGTTGCGCCCGACATGCACGAGGCTGCCCCAGACGAGCAGTTCGCGCAGCGGTCCCAGGTCACCCGCGAAGGTGGCGCTGCCGATGAGGCCGCCGATGGGGGTGCGCCGTCCATGCCGGTGGCTGACGCTCACCACATCCACCCAGCGGGTGCGATCTTCAACCACCTGCACTCCCTCAGCGATGGCGAGAAGCGCGCGGAAGTCGAGGTTGAGCGGCCCATCGCCGTAGGCGATGCAGAGGTCGTCGAGGCGGCGCATCAGGCGCTGGATCAACGGGCGCAACGCGATGCGCTTGACCAGACGATCTTGCTCGATCAGGCGCAGGGGCGTTTCAAAGCGGAGCGTTAGCTGGTCGCCGGGCAGTGTAGCAGCATGGTCGCGGACTTCTGCCGCACCGATTGGCAGGGCTGGTTCCTGGATCACGCCGCTGTCAGCGGTGTACAGCATCTGCCGGTCCCCGCTAAGAGGGTTCACAGCGGCAATCGCGCTGAGGCGGAGGGCGCCACGCCGACCGCCCAGGTTAGGCAGGCGCATGCCCAGACCACCACGCTCGAGTTCGTGGGCGGCCATCACCACGTAGGGGTAGAATGCCGCCGCAGCACCGAACAGGGCGATCCCAAAATCAAGCGTTTCGCCGGGGGCATAGGTCCGCGCGCCGTCGCGGGGCGGTCGAGTGACGTAGGGCCGCGGGCGCTGATCGCTGCCCTTCTGCTCATCATCGCGCATAGGCGCAAGCAGCGCTCCCACGGGGCAGATCGTGAGCAATGGACAATCGGCACAGGTAGGCGCGGCTTTATTGACGCAGAATCGTTCCCACAGCGCCCCCGCGATGGCGCCGCGTATGGCCGAGCCGCTCTGCTGGCCCAGGGCCACCGGAGTAAGAGCAGTGGCGGTAAACACCAGATGGTGGGTGATCAGGTTCATCGTGCGAGGCTCCATTTGACCGGCGCAGGCGGCGATGCGACAGACGCGCCGCGCAGATTAGCTCCAATCCGGATCCGATGCCGGAGCATCGAAATGTAGACCAAGTTCCGTATCGTAATCAAGGTCCACGACCCATGCCCTGCGCGATCCCTCATAGACGGCTGGCCGCACCTTCCCCTGCCGGCGCAGAATTGCAAACTTCTGCTTGCTGATACTGACCAGATAGTTACTCGCTTCGATAAACTCGTCTTTCACCATGTGATCAAGGTATTGTTGCTCGAAGCAGCGCGGGATCACTTCAACCCCGTCAAACAGTTGCTCAAACTCGTCCTCGCGCCGGGGATCGCTGGTAAAAGGTTGTAGATCCCGCAGGATCAGCGCCGCCTGATCGGCAACGCGCTGGTATGCCGCGTTCCATTGCGCTCGAAGCATGGGGTCGGCATAGATCGCGTCAAGCCAGACGCCCGTTTCCGCCTCGTCAATCACCGCGTTATCGTGTTGCTCCAGTTCGGCCAGCGTCACCTGGACTATGCGACCCGGCTGATCCCGGTCATCGCGCCGGCCATACACCCCCTGACCATCCGAGGGTTCTCGAAAGACGTGGACCGGGCAAATGCCCTTGCGTCCCCTTCGATTCACCCGTCCGAAACGTTGAAGCAAGGCTTCGAGCGGCGCGGGATCGCTGTAGATGGTGTCAAGATCGATGTCCAGGCTCACTTCAACAACTTGAGTGGCGACCAGCGCGAGAGGCGCGCGCTGGTCGAGCGGAACGTCGGCCCCGCACCGACTGCGGATGCTCAACTCGCGATGATGGCGGTCGCCAAAGGTATACCGGCTATGCAGCAACAGCACTTGATGTGCTGGCAGGCCGGCCTGCTGTAAGGCCGCGTACAGCTCCTGGGCGCGGCGAACGGTATTGGCGCATGCCAGAACTTGTTTGCCCTCGCGCACATCTGCGACAATCCGATCAACCCCATCGGTCGTTAGTTCCCCCCCGAGCATCTGGAGCCGATGGCGCCGGAAGCGCGTGAACAGCGTCGGACTGGCGGTAATGGTATGGTCGGTTCCGAGGGCTTCGACCAGCCGTTGGCGAATGATCTCAGGAAAAGTTGCCGACATAACGAAAAAACGCGCTCCATACCAGACGCGCAGGTGGGCGATCAACGCCAGGATAAGCGCCAGCCGTTCAGGGTCATAGGCATGGATCTCATCGAGAACAAACGCGCCGCCGGCATAATCCGTGAGCACGGCCTCGAACCCGCGAAGTTGAAAAAGGGCCTTCAGCATCTGGTACGGGCTGAATACCTTGACCGGGCGGGCGTGCAGGGTATTGAGGTTGCGTTCCCAACGCGCAGCAGCGGCAGCAGCGACGACCCCCTCCTCACTTTGCAACAGCCTGGCATGCAATGCCTGCAAGGCTCGACCGTGCTGTAAACCAACCGCCTGCGGGCCGAACCCGCGATCCGGATCACGGAGCCGATCAAACATCGCGTTCATGCTTGCCTGGTACGGCAGCGCATAGAATAAGCGTGTGAGCGGCGCCTTGCCATCGCCGAGCGCCCAGTAAAGCGCCGCTTCGGTTTTGCCGCTCCCGGTGGGCGCAATAAGCAAGGCGGAACTCCCCGCTGCCGCTGCGCTTGCCCGCTGGTGGGCGTATGGTTCGATTGACGGGTCCTGTGCCCGCAGAGGCGACAGGATACGCGCAGCGAGGTCTTCCCACGACTCCTGAACCGGCGGCGGAATGCGCGCCAGGTGGGCCGATGCCATGTGGTCGGCGCTGGTAGTAATGCCACGGAGCAGTACGCCGAGCAAGCGCACGCGATCCCCCGCCCGTGGCAGGTCGTCAATCCAGTCGCCATAGCGGAAGAGCCACGCTCGTGTGCGGCGGACGCCCTGAACCATAACCATTTCAACGGCGGAAGATAGATCGGGTAGCGGACATGTCCCTACTTCGCCGGCGTCGAACCCCAGCGCATCGCGCCAGGATGCGGCGCACTCGTCTACCCAGCGCCAGAGCGCGGTCACCGCGTCCGCGTCAACTTCGGCCAGCAGCGGCGCCAGGGGATCGTCATCCAGATCGGGGTAGAGCCGCCCGATGTCCTCGGCGTCCCGATGATGCGAGGCGATCGCGGCCAGCACCCACGTCTGCTCATCGTCTGCCAGGCCCGGCGCGATCCAGTCCAGGAAGGCCAGGGACAGAACTTCGTGTCGGTGATACCACGGTGGCCCCCCGCTCAGACGGGCCTGAAACCCCCGCGCTGCCTTGCCGAAGTCGTGCAGAAAACAGGCCCAGAACAGACAGTGCCACAGACGGGGAACACCCGCCAGCCCCGGCAGCGCCGGTCGCAGGGCGCGAAGCTCCGCCAGTTTTCGCAATACCTCCCACGTATGGTCGGCGAGCGACTCTCCGCCGAAGGCAACGCTTTTGGCCCTGATGTGTTCCATCCAATCAGGCCAGATTGATGGTTTCATCGTCATCCCCAACGAAGGTGTGGAACCAGAGACCTAGCGGGAGCCCGTTCGCCCTGGGCGCCTTCGGGTCGGCCCAGTATGCAACGGGCCGGCCCGGGCCAAACCGTTTCAAGGCATGGCTGCGCAGGCGTTGCTGGAGCAACAGGTAGCGAGCAAAGGTCGGGTGACGGTTGCGATCGTAATCGAGCCAGCGCGGCATCAGCGCCACAATGCCCGCCGAGGTCTGAACGGCGGTCCGGTAGGGCAGCAAGGTGTGCTCGAAGTAGACCTGTTCGTGCCGTTCTAGCTCCAGCACCTCAACGCTGGTGTAGCAGGCAAGGTCCTGCGAGCGCCCCAGCACAACAGGGTAGCGCGGGGCGCGGAAGGCCTCGATCCACTCCGGGCGGTTGAGATAAAGGACCAGGCGGGGATGGAGCAGGATCTGCCGCTGGAAGGGATTGACGGCGCCCTCCAGCGCCTTCGGCAGGCGCGTTCCCGGCAATTTTCCCCCTGACGCTTCGAGCACATGAATGTGCTCTAAATCCTCGCCGACCCCGGCGACAGTGAAGTGATAGGCGAACTGGAGACCATCTGGAGACACCCACTCCCCCAGGGCGCTGCAAATATGACCGTAGATCGTCGCCGGCGGCGGCAACGGAAAGCTGGGCTGAATGCTCAGCATAAAGTGGGGGTAGCGAAAGGACGTCGTTGTCCCTTCGAGCACGACTTTCAGGACCTGCATGCGCGCCTCCTACTCCAGCCAGTCCGGATGTTCGTCAAATGCCTTAACCAGCGCTTGAAGGACGCTGCGCGGATGACCGATTTCGAAGATGGGCGTGTCGCTCTGGTTGCGCTGTGCTACAAATGCTTCAAACTTCGCGCGCTCCTCATCGAGATAACCCTGCACCCATCCCACATAGACGGGTGAGAGCAGGGTATCGCGGTAGACGTTCAACGCCTCGGCCAGCGCGGGCAGCTTGATCTCCGGCTGTCCCAGCCGATTGGCCCCGACGGCGTGATGAAAGATATGATTGCCGCCCCTGGTGATAGCGGCGAAGATCAGCGCAGGACTGACATCGGTATAGTGGAGCGTTTGTTTGGCCCCGCCCTCGAGCTGCGCCAGACCCTCAAACAGGGCCTGCACGCGCCGCACCCGCTGCTCGCGCGGCAGGCGGTAGGATTTCTCGGCTTCGAGATGCTCGTGGTCAGGAACATCCCGGATCAGTCTGATCCGCGCGTCGTCCAGGTTGCGGAAGCCGGTCCGGTTGCGATAGGAGAAGGCGCCGCAGGCGCGCAGATCGAGCGAGAACAGCCCTTTGAGCGTCGTGCGGTAAAACTGGTGCTCATGCGGCACGGGATTGCCCTCGTGTCGCGACATCGTGCCAAAGTCGCTGGTCAGCGCGACCGGTGCGATTGAGACCAGCGTGCTCACCCGGAAGGGAGCGGCGCGGGTGATCGTATCGGTCGTTTCGGTCTCGTTCGCGCGGCTTTTATCGGCTGCGCGTTGCGCTCTGGCCGTTTCGCGATTCGCGGGCGCGCGCATGTAGCCGAACAGGTCGTCATCCCAGTAGATGATGGGGTTGGCATCGGTGTAGGCGACCTTCTCTTCGCGATAGATCGGGGCCGCCTTCCAGTCCGGCACGCGCTTTTCCAGCGTCGTCCGTAGCCAGTAACGAAACGCCTGCGCCGAGACGTAAGGGTAGGAACCTTCTTTGGTCTTGATCACTTTGACCCCGACCGTGTTGTCTTCACGCTCGCCAGGGATGGAGCCGAGATTGTTAAGCGCCGATGCCGGGGCGTCAATTAAAAGCAGACCGGTGACGAAGGCCATGGCGATAACCTCCTTTAGTGATTGCGGATTGAGCGTGGCGCATCCGTACGCGCGCTACGACGCGCCGGCGCCCGAACTGTTTGCCTGGAACCAGACGAGTAACGGCATCCTGGAAGGGGAGCATAGGCGCCCTCATTCCACCGGTACGGCTTCCGCCGCCTGCCCGCTCTGAACATCCTCTTCGGGCAGGGTGTCGGGATTGGCGGCGATCCAGTCCTTCAACCGCTCGACCATACGGATCAGCACCAGGTCGCGCGCCAGGCGCCAGTCGGGGCGCATCAACTCCGTGCCATCCATAAAGACCGCGAGATAGCCCTCCAGGTCAAACAGCACGTCGCGCCCCTGGGTAAGCCTGACATAGGCGATATTGGTCTTGCTCAGCAGGTTCAGAAAGTTGGACGTGTTCTGCTCGGTGAAAAACTGCCGAAAGAACCGCTTGCCGCCCTGGCGGCGAGTGTAGTCGGCCAGTTTGTCGCCCAGGATGCGGATCTGCTCAATATAGGCGTCATCCATGCTCATCACCTCCTTCATAAACAGCGCAACCAGCGGCCACGAGACCAGGTCGCGTTCGCGATAGGGCGAATAGCCCCGCCGGGGATCTTCTTCAGACGGCGCGCGCCGGGGAACGCGCAGGAAGTAGAGGCGCACGAAGCGCGGCGCCCCTTGCGGCAGCGTGAATAGATCCTCGAACAAGTAATTAACGCGCGGGGTCGCATCCGCTGCCGGAGCGCCCTTCTTGCCCGATTTCGCCCTCACCTGCTGCCATGCCCGCTCGACAATCTGTTCCCAGATGGCAAGATAGGTCGGCGTATTGACATGCTGCAGGAAGCGCGTGATTTGTAGCGGCAGATGGTAGATCTCCAGTTTGGGGTCCTTGCCATTGTTAAAACTATAGGCGGTGATTGACGCCGCCCGATCGTTGCGACGCTCCTCGTTGCGCCTGTCTCTCTCGATTCGCAGCAATTCCTCAACCAGCAGCGTTTTGAGGGCACGGGGAGCGGTGGGGAATTTATCTTCACCCGCCGCTTGAAGAGCGGCGATATCTTTCAGGTTCTTGTTGAGAAATGACCGGGCGAAATCCAGGGTCAGGGCTTCACGATCCGCATGCACGGCGAGTAAGCTGGCTCCGACCTTGGCGCAGGCCATGGGCATAAACTGCAGCGCCAGCAGCGCCTCCGGCGCGATGGGCAACCCCGGTACGCCGCCGGTGAAGAAGTTGATCGCCTCGTCGCCCTGCAACAGCGGCATCTGCGCCCGCCCGATTCGTCCGGGCGCGAGTTTGTTGGAGAGTTCCAGCGAGGCCGCAGGCAGACCGGTAAACACGCATGTGGCCCCGTTAGCGTTGGCAGGGTCATCGCCCTCCTTGCCGGCGTTCGCCGCGTCCTGGCGCGCATTCGCGGACCCGGCGCCGCCGGTCGCGCCGGACTTCGCCCACTGGCGCAGATGGCGCCTGGCCCATTCATTCCGTCTGGTCTGACGCTCTGCGCGTTGCGCTGCCGCCAGCCCGGGCTTGTCCGGGTTATAGGCATCCTGCGCGAACCATGCATTGCTGGTGAAGGCCATCGTCAGATGGCCGCGCAGGGGCGGGCGCACGTAATTCTGCTCGATGTACCGGGCGACCTGGTCAAGGTCGGCGGTATCCAGATCGGCGATCCGGCTCTTTCCAACATAGGCTGCTATCGCTGCCAACCCGACATCAATGAACGGGTGGCCGGTAAACTGGAGCATCGGGTAAGCCTCCGTGATCTAAAAAAGCCAGACTGGCAACCTCGTCTCTACTCTAGCATCCGACCCTGCAACATAGTTGCAGGATGATGGCAATGTTCAGGAATGCGCGCGATGGTACCGTTGCAACGTTGCCTCACATTCGGCTACCAGGTCGGCAGCCAGGGTCTCCGGCGCCTTCACCACAGCATGCCGTCCGAAACTCATCACCCAGCGCCGGATCTCCCCCAGCGCGCCGCTCTGGAAACGCAGGGTCAACGATCCATCGGGGTATTCCACTACCTGCTGGGTGAGGTGCCAGACCCGCCCGCGGATGTAACTGGCCTGATATGCGTCGAACCAGATCACAATCTCCTCAACCGTATCGCCCCGTTCGGCCAGAAACCCGGTACGGAGATACTCTTGCTCGGAAAACGCCGGATCACGATTGAAGCGCCGATCCTTCAACACCCGCCACTCTTCGATGCGTATGACCGCAAACTGGCGGAACTGGCCACGAAGATGGTCGAACGCCACGACCTGCCATTCGCCACGTACATTGAACAGATGGTAGGGATCGATCACGCGACGCTTGCGCTCGCCGGTGCTGGCAGTGAAGTAGCAAATATCAAGCGACCAGCATTCACGGATGCATTCGAACAGGATCGAAAGGAGCAAGGGATCCGCTTCGGCAACCGCGCCTGCCTGCAGGGTATAGTGCCTGGCGAGTTGATCCATATCCACTTGCAATTCACGCGGCAATGCGCTGGCGATCTGTTCGACGGCCTTTCTGAGCGGGGCTTCGAAGGCAGTTCCAAGATACCGCCGTGCCACTTCGACGCTCAGAAAGAACGCCAGAAGTTCTCCCTCGCTCACAAGTAATGACGGCAACATCCAGGTGGGATCCGTATAGCGGTACCCTCGTCGCGCCCGGTCGTACACCAATGGAGCATTGAGCCGATCCCGAAGAAAGGCCAGATCGGCCCGGATGGTCCGTTCGCTTACTTCAAAACGTTGCATAAATGAACGTACATCAGGGAACGTACCGCTGCGAATAGCTGCATCTATAGCGATCATCCGTTCAAGCCGGACAGACATGACGATGCCCCCTCGCTCTCGATGCTGCCGGAGGCGGAATATTAGCTATGCACGGAGGCTCGGGCTGTTCCCTCACAACTCCTCTCCATCTTCGCGCCTTCCCGGCAGACAGCCGGTTCTGGTGCTTAGCATACCCGGTCGCCATTACCTTCAGGTTGCACGTGGCCGCACCGCGCGATCCTGAGAAGAGGCGTTCTCGGGACAGCGAAATCCTTCCGAACCCTCCCTTCTGGTAGGGGAAAAGCTGCTTTCTCCCGCCCGTACCTAATTGTGCCATGCTGATTGTTCACAAATGCGCCCATACGTAGCGGAACAGCCTGTCGGAAAAAAACAACGCCCCTCCGACGAGAGGCGCTCCGGATCCGGGGGCCGGGTTGTGCGTTTCCCTTACCCCAACACCTCTTCCACTGCCAGCGTGCCGGCCGACGCCCCGTCGAGGATCAGTGGGACCCGCGTGCCAACGCCGAAGTCCTGCCGCTGCGCGTAGCCCGGCGCGCCGCCGGCCTGGCCGGGCCGGGTGTAGACCTCGATCCGCCGCTCCGCCAGATTAAGGAGAACTGGAATCCGCCCTTCCCCACCGCCCCTATAGCGTTTCTCGAAACGATTGACCGGCAATGACGCTGGCGCGAGTCCAGCGGGCCACACCGCTCAGTGTCCTTAGTGGATCAAGCATCCGGGCAGTGCTCTACCGCCGCACCACCGGCAGCCAGACACCGGTCTCCGCCGTCCACCCGATGAGGGGTTGGAAGCGTGGTGAGGCCGCTGGCCCCTCGGTGACGCCGCCGGGCCCGACCCCCAGGGTCTCGCGCAGGTAGGTCCGCAGCATCTGCGCCCAGGGGCCGCTATTCGGCGCGTCGCCCTGGGGGCCGTAGAGGTAGGCGGCGGCCAGCGCGGGCTGTCCGCCCAGCCGGTCGCCGCTCGGGAAGAGGATCGCCAGACCCGCGGCGCGCTCCAGGCTCACCGCCGCTCCGCCGCCCCCCCGGCCCGAACGCTGGATGGCAGCGATCAGCGGCGAGGCGGCCTGGTTGTCCAGGAGCGCGACGATTTGCGCCGCCGCCGCCTGAACGCCAGCGTCAATCCCCACGCTGTCGCCCAGGCGCAGGGCCAGGTCACGCAGGTCCACCAGGGCGTCTTCCTCAACTGGCACGGCCTGGCCGTCCGTGGCGATCAACTGGTCGTGGCGCCCGTTCCCCGAGGCGTCGTAGACCTGGGCCGCCGCGCGGGCCGCCGCGGTCAGCGGTCGGGTGCGCTCCCGATCGGCCACCAGCCCGCCGCTGAGGGCGCTGGCGAGCGTGTCCACTCGCTGGCCCAGGGCCTCGACACGGCTCAGGTCGTAGGCCGCCAGGCTGCGGGCCAGCCCGGCGCGGTAGGCGTCAACGGTGGCGCTGTAGGCCGCGACGGTGTTGCTGGCCGCCGTCGCCGGGTCGCCAGCGCCGCTGAGGGCGGGCAGGAGCCGGTCGTAGGGGCCGAGTTGCCAGATTGGCCCGGCTGAGCCGACGGCGAAGCGCGCGTAGGGGGCGCTGGCCCGCAGGGCGTCGAGCGAGCCCATGTACGGCGCCTGGTAGATCACCAGGTCGAGTTGCTGGCCCGCGCCCAGCCCCGCGGCGGCGTAGGCGGCGCGCAGGTCGGGCAGGCTCATAATCGCCCCGCCAGCGGTTTCGTCGAGGGCCAGCAGACCGGCGGCCTGGGCCGGGGCGACGATCAGCAGGGCGGTGCGGGCGGCGGGGTACCGCTCGCGCCCGAAGCGAATGAAGGCGGCCAGGGTCACCGGGTCGGCGCTGCTGGCCTCGGGGCGCAGCCGGCAGTCGGGCGCGCCGCCGGGGGGGTAGAAGCACAGCCGCAGCCCGCCGGGGCCGTACTCGTCCACCAGGCTGACGATCCGCAGGTTGGGGTGGGCCGCCGCCAGGGCCGGCAGCCGCGCGAGCTGCGCGGCCGGCTGGGCGCTGCCGGGCGCTCGCTGCGCGTCGCTGAGGGCGTTGTCGGCGGCAACGTAGATCAACAGGGTCCAGGCCGCGCCGAGGGCGCCGGTCGCCGGGTCGCCGGGCGGGGGCGCGGGCGGCTCGACGGGCGCGGGCAGCGGGGCGGGCAGCAGGCGCACGGCGCGTTCGAAGTGGCTGAATCCATACTGGTAATTCGGATCGCGCCGCGGGTCGCGGTCATAAACGACCACGTACCAGCGGTACTCGCGCCCGTAGGCGAAGGGGAAGCCGGGGGCGCTGGCGAAGCTCCCCGGACCGAGGTTGAAACGTAACGGATCGCGGGCGGGGTCGAGCAGCGGGCCGCAGAGCTGCACCGGCAGCCGCGTAGCCGGATCGGCCCACTGCGGGTCGTAGAGACAGAATCGGTGGCGCTCGTCCGCGGCGGGGCGTTCACTGCGCCAGGCGAAGGCCGCCGGCTGCGCATCGGTGGCCACCACAGCGGCGAAGGGGTCGGGCGACTCCAGTTGCACATTGGCCACCTCGAAGGGCCGGAGGGTAGCATTGTCCCCCGCTCCCAGACTGGCGAGTTGCGGGCCGGCCCAGAGGCCCAGGCGCGCCCGTTCGAGGGCCGGCGCCGCCAGGCCGGGTTGGAACCAGACCTGGTAGCGCGTGTCGGGGGGTAACACCGGGACCGAGGCAAAGCGGTAGCCGCCGTCCATGCCCGTAGTGGCGCGGGCCACGATGGCGGCGCTGGACGCGGTGGCGCGGGTCAGCAGCACATCCGCCCCGGGCGCGCCGGCGCCCAGCAGGCGCACCTGGCCGCCCAGGCTCGCCGCCGGTTCGCAGACGCTGGCAGAGACGTCATCGATCCACAGGCGTGGTGTCGCGCCATTGGCGGGGTTCAGCGCGGTGACGAGCAGCGCGGCCCGGCGAAGGGCGCGCAGGCGGTCAATGGCCGCCGGAGCGGTCACCTCCCATTCAAAGAGCTGCCAGGTGGGGGCGCCGGCGCCGGCGCTGGCGGTGTCGAGTTCCACGCGGGCGATCAGGCCGGCGGGGTCGATACGGTTGACCTCGTACAGCTCCACCTGCAAGCGGTCGCCCGGGCCGGTCGTCCCGGAGGCGTAGCGGTAGCGCAGCGTGCCGTAGAGTTCGGCGAGGGCGGCAGGAATGGCGATCTCCTGGCCCACCGAGGCGCTGGGAGGCGTGGCGTCGCCGGCGGCCCCGAACAAGAGCGACCGGGGCGGCGTATAGGAATCATCAGTGGTGAAGGTCCATCCCTCGCGAAAGACGCGCCACGGGGAACTGGCCGGAGCAACGTTCACCTGCGGGTCGGCCAGGGCCTGAACGCAACGCTGGCTGCTCTGGGCTGGAGAGAGGCGCTCTGGCGCGTCGTCGAAGTGGAGGGCCGGCGGCGAGGGCGCCGGCAGATCGGGGACGAAGAGGGTCGGCCCCTCCTGGGCCCGCGCGCGCGGCAGGCCGGTGAGCACGACGCAAAGGACGAGGGTGAGGAGCAGGAGGTGTTTCATGGTGTGGTACCGTCCGCCAGGAGCATGTGGGAGGAGTTGGGAGGTCGGCACCCTCCCAGGAAGACCATCGTCCCCTGGGATAAACGCCGCCGGGGGCGTTTCTGGTACGGGTCATGCCATTGCGGATATTGGATTTTGGATTTTGGATTACTGTATGTAGCCCTCTAAGGAAACGTGGCGATGAGGCGCACGTGGTCTCTTCAACAGAAGAGGGTAGCGACAACGTGCAGCAAAAAGCGCGACGTGCATAACGCCGCGCTGCCGGGCAGTGACCACAGTAGCAAGCTCTCGGGTTCAACGCCAGGCACGCCGCCCGCAATCCAAAATCCCTCAGCCTTCAGGCGAGAAACAGCGGTTCGCCCTCGGAGTGCTGGCCGAGATAGGGAGCATCGCCGACCACCTGGCGCACCGCCAGCGCGGCGCCGGACGGCGCGACCAGGCCAAACAGCCCGGCGGCAACGACCGTCTGGGGGGCCAGTTCCGGGTCGGCGATCCAGATGATCTGGGGCAGACTGGTGGGGAGGCTGACGGCGTAGGCCGAGCCGTGGGTGCTCAGATAATCAACCAGAAAGAGGTGAAAGATCCGCTGCGGGGATGCCGAGGCCAGGGAGGCCACCAGCAACGAGGTGCCCGCGTCATCATTGAGCTGATGCACCGCGAAGAGCAGATTATTGTCGAGCCGCAGCAACCCGAGATCGAGGGTGTGGTACGTCGTGTAGCAGCGCCAGCTCAGGCTCAGCGCCAGGCGGTACTGTCGCGTCTCCAGCAGATGCTCGAAGGCGCTGAGGGTGGGGTCGTCGTCAAGCTCGCCGTTCGTGTCGAACACGAAACAGCGTTCCAGATCCACGGGCTGCGGAGGAACGAAAATCGCGCCGTCAGGCGTGGAGAGCCGTTGCTGTGTAAACTGCGTTGCCAGGCGCTGGCAGTTGCTGGTTCGCCCCATCGCTTCGCTCCTTTGATCGCGCGGCACACTCGCAGGAGCATCTCGCTGCGACCGTGCCCGGTTGCCCTGGCCGCGAGGCTGGCGCCGTCATGAGCCGCTGTGTGCCCGCCGGGTTGAGCACCACGGCGCAGCCGTGCCAGATAGTTCCATATACCGACAGGACCCCATCGGCTACCGAAGCGTGCGTGACAACGGCAGTGTACGTCGTATTTGCGCGAAGTTAATCCTCTTTCCGCAGGTGCTATCGCAGTATAGCACAGATTACGCGCTCTGTCATCGTGTGCAAGGTGGCCCTGGTTGCACAAATGATGCACAAGTATAATCCTGCAAAGACGCTTATGTGGGGTTGCCACACACCACTGGCAGGGCTGACGCAAAGCTCGCCTCTGGCGGGGGTTAGAGGGGGATACGCCGACCGATACGGTCATTTTTTATTGGTGTTGGCGCCTACGCGGCCAACACCAATGAAGAATATGGAGTTTGGGGCTCGTCCCAAAGACTTTAGTATGCGCCCGACACCACCTGACCAGGATGGACGCATACCCGGCCCGGCTGGTACAATGATGGGCATGGACGTGCTCCCCACTGCGGAGCCTTGAGCGGTCCGGGCCATAACGTGCAATGGACGCACAGAAGCTGACCTACTTTCTGGCCGCCGCGCATACACAGAACTTCCGCAAGGCGGCGGAACTGTGTTACGTGGCCCAGCCGGTGCTCAGCCGGCAGATTGCCGCGCTCGAACAGGAACTGGGGGTGGAACTGTTCACCCGCCAGAGCCGCCGGGTGAGCCTCACCCCCGCCGGGACGGCCTTTATCGCCCATGCCCGTGACATCCTCGAACGCATGCAGGCCGCCCGCCAGAGTATGGCCTCGCGGCGCGACCAGGCCGGCGGGGTGTTGAACGTTGGCTGCATCGAGCCGCTCTCCGACACCCTGTTGCCCCCGGCCTTCGCCCTGTTTCAGCAGCGTTTCCCCGCTGCGCGCGTCAACGTGACGGTCAGCGGCACCGAGGAGTTGTTCGGGCTGGTGGAAGAGGGTCGGCTCGAACTGGGCCTCTTCGGGCTGGCCCCCGAGCGGATGCGTCCGCAGCCCTTCCTGGTGGTCCACGAGTTGTACCGCGACCGCCTGGCGCTCCTGGTGGCCGCCGATCACCCCCTGGCGCGCGCGGAGCGCCCGGTCGGCGTCGCGCAACTCTTTGTCGAGCGCCTGGCCCTGCTCAACCAGCGCTTCGCCATGCGCCGCATTCTCGAGCGCATCTTCGCCCAGCACTCTCGCGAACTCAACCCTGTGCTCAACATTGACAATGTCGCCACCCTCAAGCTGATCGTCCAGCACGGCGGCGTGAGCACCGTGCTGCCCCAGTCGCTCCTCTCCCCCGCCGATCGCCAGTGCGGCATGGCCGCCCTTCCCATCCACGACCTGCCCGACATCTTCACCTTCGCCCTGGTCTACCGGCGCGAGGCCACCCTGTCGGCCGTGGCCGAAGGCTTCATCACTGCCGTAACCGAGAGCGTCGCCGCCGCGCGCCCGGCCTAGCGGTTTCTAGACCAGGCCCTTGCAGCAGGCAGGGCAGCCGTTCCTCACCCTCCCCCGCCGCGCGCCGCGCGCCGCCCCCTCCCTCTCCACCTGCGGTGGAGAGGGTTCTCAGGTGTAGGGTTTTCCGGCACATCCTCGCGTCGCATTGGCCTCTGGGGCATTGGGACGCCCAACTCCCCCCTGGTATCATGTAGTCGTCGGCGGTGAGGCCGTACTCCCCCCGAGGGCGCGACCCTGGTGGAGAGATCGGTCCCCGCCGTCCACCGGAGTGGAGCAGTGGTGTATCGCGTGATGATGATGCGCTCAGAG
>JAOACN010000739.1 GCA_026417815.1 Chloroflexaceae bacterium
AGACAGACCTATTACTGCTGGGCCTGGCCATGCTCTCCCGCACCGACGCGGCGCTGGTGGCGGCGGCCTTCGGGATCTACGCCGCCCTGCGGCGCCTGCCCTGGGCCTACAGCGTCGTGCCGGTAATTGTCAGCCTGGTCTACTTCTACGTGGCGATCACCTACATCACGCCGCGCTTCTACAGCCCGGAGTTCCAGCCGGTACGGGTCGAGGTTCCCTTTGATCTGAACCGCGATTACAACGAAATGTGGCCCTGCGGGGTCAGCCCGCAGGCCTGTTACTACCTGCACCTGGGCGGCAGCCTGCCGGCGATCGTAAAGAACATTCTGACCCACCCGGTCGAGGTCTTCCTGTTCATGGTCCAGCCGCCGAAACTGGCCTACCTGGCGCTGATGTGCGCCGGGCTGCTCTTCCTGCCGCTGTTCGCCCCGCGCGAGTTGCTGCTGGCCGCGCCGATCCTGGCGATCAACCTGCTCTCCAACCGGGTCTACCAGTACGTGATCACCGAGCAGTACCAGATCCTGGCGATTCCGGGCATGGTGATCGCGGCGATCTACGGGGCGGCGTGGCTGTGGGAGCGCGCCCGTGGGCGCCTGGCCAACCCGCCCCGGGCGGGGGCGGTCGCCCTGGCGGCCCTGGTCGCGCTGGTGGCGCTGGTCAATCTGCCGCTGAAGAACCCGGTCATTTCGGCCCTGCGCAACCCGGAGCGCCCGGAGCGGGTGGCGCTGATGGAGCGGATGAAGGCCATGATCCCCCCCGATGCGGTTGTGGCGGCAACGTCGTTCCTGGCGCCCCATCTGCTGCACCGCGAGGCGATCTACTTCATCCCCGGCGGCAAGATGCACCACCAGGTGGACGAGGCCGAGTACGCCTTCATTGATCTGCGGGCCAGCGGCCTGCGCGCCGAGGCCGCGCGGGGCAACGACATCGTCGCCCGCCTGCGCGCCGACCCGGCGTGGACGGTGGTGCATGAGGAGGATGATCTGCTGTTGTTGAGGAAGAAGTGAGGGGGATTTTCGAGCACTAACCGGAATGCTTGATCCACTGAGGACACTGAGCGGTGTGGCTCGCTGCACTCGCGCCACCGTCATTGCAGGTCAATCGTTTCGAGAAACGCTATAGATCTTGGATTTTTGGTTGGTGATCGGGTGTGGTGGGTCTGGAGGGGTGGATGGTGGCACGCCCATCGTCCTGACGGCCCACCCGGCGGTGGAGAGACGGCCCGCCGGGTCGTCTCCTTGCCCACGGGCACGTGGGCATGGCGCAAATGGCAGAAATAAGGATCCCACACCATGCCCCACCCCCCAATCCAGAATCCAGAATCCAAAATCCAAAATCCCCACATCCCGCTCCTCCTGGCCTACCTGCTCCTGGCCCTCTGGCTCACCTGGCCGGCAGCGGCCGCATTCGGCAGCCACTACTTCACCGGCGGCGAGAGGATCTTCTTCTTCCCCGACACGCCCGACGCGCCGCAGAATATCTGGAACTTCTGGTGGGCCGCCCGCGCCCTGGAGGCGGGCCGCAGCCTGTGGTTCGCCGATCTGCTCTACTACCCCGAGGGAGTGCAGATGGCCCTGCAGACCCTCAACCCCCTCGCGGTGACGCTGGCCCTGCCGGTGACGCTGGCCCTCGGCCCCACGGCGGCCTATAACCTGACGGCGATCGTCGCCGTGGCCCTGACCGGCTACGCCGGCTTCTGGCTGGCGCGCGCGTTCGCGCCGGGGGTGGCCGGGCCGTTCCTGGCCGGCGCGCTGCTCACCGCCGCGCCCTTTCATATCGCCAAGCTCGACTCGGGCCAGTTGAACTTCGTCACCATGCAGTGGCTGGTGCTGTTCATACTGGCGTTCGTGCACATGTGCCGCGGGCAGGGCCGCTGGGGGCCGCTGCTGGCGGCGCTGGCCTACGGGACGGTGCTCTACACCGACTGGTACTGGGCGCTGGTGGGGGCGGCCTTTGCCGCCGCGTGGGCCGGGCTGAGCCTGGTCGGCGCGGCGCGCCCGCGGGCGCTGCTGGCGCGCTGCCTGGCCTTCGGCGCGCTGAGCCTCGCTTTGGCGCTGCCGTTGCTCGCGGCGGCTCGCGCGGCGGGCGAGAGCCTCCCGCGCGAGCCGAATGAGATGTGGCTGGCCTACACCCTGGGCTACTCCGCCGACGCGCTGGGGCTGTTCTTCCCCGCCGCGCGCCATCCCCTCTGGGCCGCGCCCGTCGAACGCTTCCTGGTCAGCGTCGCGCCCCTCTCGATCACCGAGGGTTCCTACACCGCTGCCGGCTGGACCCTGCTGGCCCTGGCGATCCCCGGCGCGGTCTGGTATGGCCGCAGGCACTGGCGCTTGCTGGTGGTGGCCCTGCTAGCCTGGCTGCTGGCGCTTGGCCCGACCCTGCACGTGCTGGGGCACGAC
>JAOACN010000741.1 GCA_026417815.1 Chloroflexaceae bacterium
CTTGAGGCCTCCCTGCCCGGAAGAGTTGGGGAGGGGCGGAGGAGCGGCCCGCTGCGATCGTTCTTGTTTCGCCAGCGGCGGGCGCGCATCCCGGCGCGGGCGGAACGAGGGTTGCGGGGAGGCGGAGCCTCGCTGCCCCGCCAACGATAACCTGGATGTGACCCGTGCTTAAATGTTCTATGAACAACGGCTAAGGAAATTGTTACTGGCCGCACCCTGCAAAATACGGTATACTCCTCGCGAACGCAGGGTTGCGCACTACCCACAGGAGGCAGGCTGAGGGATGATAGCAGACAATACCAAGGGTTCATCTGCCGCGGAAGTCCCCGTGCCGGTGGAGCCACCGGTGACGCCTGAGATTTCTCCTGAGGCAGAAATTGCGCGCGAAGGTTTTTCGTTGTGGGAGCGCCTGCGTAGCCCGCGCACCCTCATCTCCTTCGGCCTCGCCATTGCGATCGTTATCTTTGCCCTGCGTGGGCTGGATATTGACCTTGCGACCACCTGGCAGCACATGCGGCAGGCGAACCCCTGGCTGCTCCTCGCCGGTCTGGGGATCTTTTATCTGACCTTTCCGGTGCGGGCGCTGCGCTGGCGCCTGTTGTTACGCAATGCGGGCGTGCCGGTTGATGAGGGTCGAGGTAGCTGGGCCTCGATGCCTGCCCTGATCGAATATATCTATCTGTCGTGGTTCGCGAACTGCATTGTGCCGGCCAAACTTGGAGATGCCTACCGGGCCTATCTGCTCAAGCATAACGGGAAGGTCAGCTTTTCGACCTCGATTGGCACCATCTTCGCCGAGCGTCTGCTCGATATGCTTGGGCTGTTCGGCATGCTGGTCATCTCGGCCTACTTCACCTTCGGGGCGCATATGCCCGAAGGGACGCAAATCGTCTTCGGGTTTGGCGGGTTGCTGGTGGTGACGATCCTCGGCGGCCTGGCGGGCATGCGCTGGTTTAGTCCCCTGGTCCATCGGGTGCTGCCACGCCGGCTGCATGCCTTCTATGGGCGGTTTGAGCATGCCGCCCTGCGCTCGTTCAGCCCCGCCATTCTGCCCCGTCTGATTGTGTTGACCGCGGGGGTCTGGCTGCTCGAGGGCTTCCGGCTCTTCTTCGTAATTGAAGCGCTGGGGCCCGCCATCGGCGCCCTCTCGCTCTCGGCGATCATTTTCGTCGCCCTCTCCTCTTCGTTGCTGACCGCGCTGCCGATCACCCCGGCTGGCCTCGGGGTCGTGGAGGGTACGATCACCGTGGTGCTTACCTTCTTCGGGGTGGAAAAGCACCTGGGTGCGGCAGTTACCTTCCTCGATCGGTTGATCAATTTCTGGAGCATCGTTTTTGGCGGCTTTATCGCCTATATTTTTAGTAAGCGCCGCTGAGGTGAACATAGGCGGGTAGCCGCAGCGCGCTGCGGCCGTACGGGGGCCGGTTTGCATCGCGGCGGTGTGCGCCATGCGTATGACCGTCTGATATGAACACGGGGAACCCGGGGTTTCTCGTGGCCCGCCCGTTGGGGCGAAAAACCCTTCGCCCTGATGGGCCGCCCTTTCAGGCCGCCGGTGTGCCAGAGCGAGTGCAGGCGGGTGAGGTTCCCTGGCTTCCCCGGGCCCCGACCGGCAGGGGTGAACATCTTTCGCCCCGACCGGCAGGCCGCCGATGCCCCCCACACGGGACACCAGGGAACCAGATTTCCCCATTCCCGTGCCCGTGGTAGAGTGCCAGGCGCATGCGTATCGGGATTGATTACACCGCGGCGGTATGGCAGGGCGCGGGGATCGGGCGCTATACGCGCGAGTTGATCCGCGCCGTTGTCGGTCTTGATCGATCGATCACCTACCGTCTCTTCTACGCGGCGGGCGCCCTGCCCGCCGCGTCGCCCTATCTGGCCGATCTACGGGCCCTGGGCGCCACGCATCCCAATGTTCAGCTTCGGCCCATCGCCCTCAGCCCGCGCCTGCTCACCATTCTCTGGCAGCGCCTGCGCTTGCCGCTGCCTGCCGAGGCCCTGGTTGGTTCCCTCGACCTGCTGCATGCCCCCGATTTTGTCCTGCCGCCGACACGTGCCCGCACCCTGGTCACCGTCCACGATCTCACCTTTCTCGTGCGGCCAGAGTGCGCCGAGGCCCGACTGCGGCGCTACCTCACCCGCGCCGTACCCCGCGCGCTGCGCCGCGCCGATCTGGTGCTGGTCGACTCGCGGGCCACGGCGGCGGATCTCGCCCGGCTACTCGGCGTTGACGGCTCGCGGGTCCACCTGATCTACCCGGGCGTGGATCCGCGCTTCCGGCCGCTCCCCTCCGCCGCGTTGGAAGCGACCCGGGCGCGGTTAGGATTGCCTGCGGCCTTCGTCCTCTTTGTTGGCACCCTGGAGCCCCGCAAGAACCTGCCGCGTCTGGTGCGCGCCTTCGCCCGTCTCGCTGACCCGGACCTGCACCTGGTGATTGCGGGACGGCGCGGATGGCTCTACGAGGAGATCTTCGCTGCCGTCGAGCGGCTGGCGCTCCAGAATCGGGTGCATTTTCTGGATTATGTTGCAGATGCGGATCTTCCGGCGTTGTATAATCTTGCACGGGCCTTTGTGTACCCCTCGCTCTACGAAGGGTTCGGGTTACCGGTGCTGGAAGCCCTGGCATGCGGCACGCCCGTGGTCACTTCGGGTGTGTCGAGCCTGATCGAAGTCGCCGGGGAAGCGGCGGTGCTGGTGGATCCACTCGACGAAGCCGCCATCGCCGAGGGCATTACTCGCGCCCTGCGCGATGCCGCGCGCCTGCGGGTCGCCGGGCCGGCCCAGGCGCAGCAGTTTCGCTGGGAGACC
Source organism: Chloroflexaceae bacterium (assembly GCA_026417815.1). Lineage (GTDB taxonomy): Bacteria > Chloroflexota > Chloroflexia > Chloroflexales > Chloroflexaceae > JACAEO01. Next base: position 2,812 of record JAOACN010000741.1, read on the forward strand.
GCCGCGCAGCGTTTATTGGCATGCTACCGGACGCTCGGCGCCGGTGGACCGAGTGAAGGAT
>JAOACN010000026.1 GCA_026417815.1 Chloroflexaceae bacterium
GTCAGATGTGTATAAGAGACAGCGACAGGGTGCACTGGCGTGCTACAATAGCGCGTGAGTAAATGATTTTACCTCATTTTTAAGCGCCTGCGCGCAGAAAAGCCCTGCTCCACACCTTGACACCGGTTTGGCATTCGCCGTATACTTGACACATTATGTTTTGTTCTCACGGCATATGACACGATGCCCCTACCGATGATCACACCCTTTCCCCATCGCGACCCCGACAAGGTTTCAGCGCCGATGGTTCGGACGACTCGACAATGCACCCCCCTGACCAGCGTGCCGCGTGTCGGTTATGGAGCCGTCGGGTGGCGGGAAAGTCTGTAAAGCAGGTTTGAACCTTGTCCAGGGGACAACAGGAGGCGTTAGCATGGCGACGATGAGCCTGCAAGCCGCGTACGATCAGGCCCGCAGCTACCTTGAAGCCAATAAGGTTGAGCAGGCGATCGGTGTGGCGCAGCATATCCTGGAGCATTTCCCGGAGAGTCTTGAGGCTCACCGCATCCTTGGCGAGGCCTATCTCGCCGGGCGACAGTTCGAGCAGGCCGAGGCCGCCTTCGCACGCGTGCTGCGCGCCGACCCGGAGGACATCCCCGCCCACGTCGGCCTGGGCATTACCTTCGAGCGTCAGGGCAAGCTCGATCACGCGGTTGCCGAGTTTGAGCAGGCGCTCGAAGTGCGCCCGGACATGCCCGAACTGCGCAGCCAGCTCCTGCGCCTCTACACCGACATCTGGGGCAGCGAGGGGGCCACCCTGCGCCTGAGCCGGCCGGGCCTGGCGCGCCTCTATGCCAAAGGTCATATGCTGCCGCAGGCCATCCAGGAATACCGTGGGGTCATCGAGGAGCAACCCGAGCGGTTCGACGCCCGCGTCGGCCTGGCCGAGGCCCTCTGGCGCAATCAACAGGAGCAGCAGGCCGCTGAGGTGTGCAGCGAGATCCTGGCCCTGCGCCCCGACGTGCTGAAGGCGAATCTGTTGCTGGGCTATATCAAACTGGCCTCCGGCGACCCTGATGGCGAGCGGTTCTGGCGGCAGGCGCAACAGCTTGACCCCTATCAGCACGTCGCGCGAACCCTCTTCGAGACGCTTCCCGATCTGCCCGCCCCCGATGTACAGATCCCCGCCTGGGACGAGACGCTCTGGGCCGAACGGCGCGCCCGGGAAGAGGCTGAGCGTCGCGCCGCTCAGGCCGCGGTTGCCGCCGCCGCAGTGGTGGCCGTTGAGCAGGAACCGGAGCGGCTGGCGCCCGCCTGGGGCCCCGCCGAGGAGGTCTCGGTCGCTGACCAGGGCAGCTTTGACGCCGATGATCTGCTTGCCAGCCTGCTGGCGATGGAGCCCCCCCTGCCGACCGAGCGCGGCGTGGATCTAGACACGTCCAGCGGGGTCGTGCCGTTTTCGCTGGAAGATATTGATGGCCCCACTCAGTCAGGCGCCGCGGCGCCCGCTGAGCCTGACCTGGAGCCGTTCTCGCTCGCCGATCTTGGCTTGAGTGAAGAGGAGATCGCCCAGCTTCGCGCCGAACCTGAGCCGCTTTCGCCGCCGCCGGCGGTGGCCCTGCCCGCGACCCTCGCCGAGGCGCCAGTTGAAGACCTGGCCGCCGCCGAGGCCCCGCCCGCCGAGCCGGAATTGACCCCCTTCTCGCTTGAAGAACTCGGCCTCTCTCCCGAGGAGATCGCCCAGCTCGAAGCCGCCGCGGGTGAAGCCGCTGCCGAGGCCCCGCCCGCCGAGCCGGAATTGACCCCCTTCTCGCTTGAAGAACTCGGCCTCTCTCCCGAGGAGATCGCCCAGC
>JAOACN010000413.1 GCA_026417815.1 Chloroflexaceae bacterium
CTTCACCGCTGCGGGCAGCGAGAGCTTGAGCGGGCTGTTCAGGCCCCAGATGGCCTGGCGCGCGCGGTCATCGCTCAGCATGTCGCTGATAATGGCTACCAGGCCGGGATCAACCACCTGTTCGCCCCGGCGCGGGGTGAACTCGTCAAGCACCCGGCCCTCGCCATCGGTGATCTGCAGCACCGCCAGCGGCGGATAGTAGCGCCCGCCGCTGGCGAGGGTGTTGTAGGCCGTGGTAAGCTCCAGCGGGGTCACTTCGCCGCCCCCGAGGGTCAACGACAGCCCGTAAAAGTCCTTGCCACGCTTCAAACCCGACTTGATGCCCACGCGGTCGAGGAGGTCCAGCGTCTCCTGCACGCCAGCGAACCTGAGGGCCTTGACCGCGGGGATGTTCAGCGAGTTGGCCAGGGCAGTGCGCATACGCACCGGACCGTTGAACCGGCCATTGTAGTTCTGCGGCGCGTACCACTCGTCGAAGCCGGCATTGCCGGTCGGAAACTCCGTCGGCACGTCCCAGATGACCGTTTCGGGGGTCATGCCCCGCTCCATCGCCGCCAGGTAGGTAAAGGGTTTGAGCGCCGAACCGGGCTGCCGTTCGCGCGTGGTCACGTTCACCTGGCCATCGAGGACATTGCCGGTTTCCCCGGGGGTGGAGGTTGGTTCGACGGCGTTGTAATCAATACTGCCGACCATGGCCAGGATCTGGCCGGTATTGGGTTGCATCACCACCACGGCAGCGTTATGGATGTTGCGCGCCTGGAGTTCGCTGATGCGTTCGTAGGCCTTCTGCTGCACCATGCGTTGCAGGTTTAGATCGAGGGTGGTGGTGATACGCAGCCCTCCGCCGAAGAGCGTCTCCTGGCCGAAGCGTTCCTGCAGCAGATCGCGCACATAGAAGACGAAGTGAGGCGCGTTCAGGGGGACCTCTTGCGGGGCGAAGCGCAGCGGCTCGGCCAGGGCCGCGCGGGCCTCGGCCTCGCTCACATAACCGTCTTCGACCATGCGCCGCAGCACCGCCACCTGCCGCCGCCGGGGCGCGGGAGCGCCCTCCGGGAGCGTGTATTCGGCGTCCAGCCAGCCCCGGCCCACCGCCACGCCGGGGAGATAGCCGCCCTGCGCGTCGCGCTCCAGGTAGTTGATCGGGTTGTACACGCTTGGCAACTGCGGCAACCCGGCCAGCAACGACGCCTGGTTCAGGTTGAGGTCGCGGGCGCGCACCCCGAAGTAGACCTCACTGGCGGCCTCGATGCCGTAGGCCAGATTGCCGTAGAAGTTCTCGTTCAGGTATAACTCGAGGATCTGATCCTTGGTGTAGAGCTTGTCCAACTCCTGAGCCAGAATGATCTCTTTGAGCTTGCGCTCGTAACGCCGCTCGGGCGCGCGCTCTTCATCGGTGAGCACGCTGTTCTTGATCACCTGCTGGGTGATGGTCGAGGCGCCGCCGGTCTCTTCGCCCGCCTGCAGGCTGCTGACCAGGGTGCGAACAATACCCCGAAGATCGATGCCAGGATTGGTATAGAAGGTCTTATCCTCGATCGCAATGGTCGCCTGGATCAGCAGCGGCGAGATCTCGTCAATCGAGACCTTGGTGCGCTTGCCGGTGTCGAAGAACTCGTAGAGCAGCACGCCGTTGCGGTCATAGATCCGCGACGATTGGAACAACTGGCGGTTCTCCAGGGCCTCGAGCCGGGGTTTGAGGCTCGCCGCGGTACTGGCATAGGCCGCGTAGGCCACGCCTCCGATACCCACGAGCACCGCCAGCATGCCGAGGAGCAGCGCGAGCAACAATCTGGCGGCAAGGCCCGTTCCCGTGCTGGCAGAACCCGGGCGGCGCCCCAGGAGCCGGGGGTAGGCTGGCCGCCGCGGAACCGGATGGCCGCCGTAGGTGCGTCTGATCTTGCGTTCTCTGAACATGCTTCGCGGTCACCGAGCTGGTGGTTCACCCCACCGATTTGTAGTGGGTGGTTCTATTTCGGGAGGGCCGGGCCCTCCCCTCAGGCAGGGAAACCCGGTTTCCCCACCGGGTTGGAAACGGCCCAAGTATAGCACGGGTCGTCTGGCGCGGCGCTGATAGGATACTGAGGGGAACAGACACGATGAAGGCGCTCAGATGGAAGCCGGTCCCGGCGGGGACCGTCCTTGCCCTCCTCCGCCTCGCTGCGCTCGGCGCCCCCTCTTTCTCCACCGTTAGGTGGAGAAAGAGGGGGCCGGGGGTGTCTCAGGTGTAGGGGTAGGGTTTTTCCGGCACATCCTCGCGTTACCTTCGCCATCTGGAGCATTGGACGCCCAACTCTCCCCTCTCCACCGTAGGTGGAGAGCGGGGCGGGGGGTGAGGATCGCAAGCGCATTGGAATGCCGAAAACCCCTTCTCGCTCGAAAAACCCTACCCCTGCGAGGGGGCCAGGGGGTGGATGAGGACCACAACCCCCATGTTCACAAC
>JAOACN010000054.1 GCA_026417815.1 Chloroflexaceae bacterium
AGATGTGTATAAGAGACAGGGCCAGCGATGCCCTGCGCGCCGGCCTGTGCGACCTCGGTCTCGACGTGTGGCGCGATGCCCTGCCCTTTATGCTCGTGCGCACCGGCGACGGCGCGGCGACGCGGTCGGCTCTGCTGCGGCGCGGCTGTGTCGTGCGCGACTGCGCCTCCTTCGGCCTGCCCGAGTGGGTGCGCGTCGCCCCCCGTCGCCCCGACGACAATGCCCGCCTCCTCGTGGCCTGGAAGGAGAGCCTATGCCCGCCCCGGTGATCATGGTCCTCGGCACCGCCTCGTCGGTCGGCAAGAGCGTCCTGGTGGCGGCCCTCTGCCGCATCGCCGCCCGGCGCGGGCTGCGGGTCGCCCCCTTCAAGGCCCAGAATATGAGCAACAATGCCGCCGTCACCGCCGATGGCGGCGAGATCGCCCGCAGCACCGCTGTGCAGGCCGCCGCGGCCCACGTCCAGCCCACGGTCGAGATGAATCCCATCCTGATCAAGCCCGAAGGGCAGCGCCGCAGCCAGATCATCGTTGAGGGCCGGCCCTGGCGCACCCTCGATGCCGGCGAGTACTGGCGCCAGCGCGAGGAGCTGTGGAGCGTCGTCACCCGCAACCTCGACGGTCTGCGCGCGCGCTACGATCTGGTCATCGCCGAGGGCGCCGGCAGTCCGGTGGAGTTGAACCTGAAGCCCCGCGACATCGTCAATGCCCGCGTGGCGACCTACGCCCGGGCGCGCACCCTGCTGGTCGGCGATATTGACACCGGCGGGATCTTCGCCCAGTTGCTCGGCACGCTGGCCCTGCTCGAGCCGGAGGAGCGCGCCCTGGTCGCCGGTCTGGTCGTCAATCGCTTTCGGGGCGATCCGGTTCTCTTTTCCGATGGGGTACGCATTCTCGAGCAGCGCGGCGGTGTGCCGGTGCTGGGCGTGGTTCCCTGGATCGACGACCTGGGCCTGGCCGAGGAAGACGCCGTGGCCCTCGAACGGGGGCATGGCGGGCCGGACGCCGCCCTGCGCATCGCCGTGGCGCGCGTGCCGACCATCGCCAACTTCGATGACTTCGACCCCCTGGCCCGCGAGCCGGGGGTGAGTCTGCGCTACGTGGACCGGCCGGAAGAACTCGGCGGGGCCGCGGCGGTGATCCTGCCCGGGGCCAAGCACACCCTGGCCGCCCGGCGCTGGCTGCGCGAACGGGGCTTCGACGCCGCGCTGCGCGCCTTCCCCGGGGCGGTGGTCGGCATCTGTGGCGGCTACCAGCTCCTCGGCGCGCGCATCAGCGACCCCCTGGGGGTCGAGGGCCGCGGCGGCGAGGAACCGGGCCTGGGACTGCTGCCCGTCGAGACCGTCTTCGCCCGCGAGAAGCGCACTGTGCAGGTCGTCGCCGAGTCCCTGGCGCCCTGGGCCCCCGGCGCGCCGCTCACCGGCTACGAGATCCACGCCGGGCGCACCAGCGTCAACGGCGGTGCGGCCCTGGCCCGCATCGTCCGCCGCGGCGCGGCTGCCAGCGATGACCTGGACGGCTGTGTCGTCGAGGAGGGGCGGGTGTGGGGGGGCTACATCCACGGCATCTTCGCCAACGCCGCCTTTCGCCGGGCGTGGCTCGCCACCCTCGGCTGGCAGCCGGAGGAACCGGACTCTGCCCTCGATCCTTACGAACGCCTGGCCGACGTCGTTGCCGGCGCCCTCGACCCCTTTCAGCTTGACCGGTTGCTGGCGGGCGGGTAGGGGGAAGTAAGGCCGAAGCCCTGGTATAGCCAGTGCTTCGGCCTTACCGGGCGAGAGCGCAGCTCTCCCCAAGGATAATCACTGGAGCTTTCCGTGAACGCCTCACTCTTGCAGGTTCCCTGGCATCATCTGCCGCTTGATGAGGCCATTGACCTCCTCGAAACCGACCCTCGGCACGGCCTGGATGTCTTTACCATTAAGCACCGGCAGGAGCAGTTCGGACCAAACATTGTCACCCGACGGCGTGGCAAAAGCCCTCTGGTGCGCTTCTTGCTGCAGTTCCACAATCCGCTGATCTACATTCTCCTCGCCGCCAGCGTGATTACCCTGGTGCTCAAGGACGAGATTGACGCGGCGATCATCTTCGGGGTGGTCCTGGTGAACGCCATTCTCGGCTATCTCCAGGAGTCGCGCTCGGAGCGGGCCATCGAAGCCCTGGCGCAAACCATGGTCACCGAAGCCACCGTGGTACGGGCGGGCGCGACAACCCGCATCTCCGCCACTGAACTGGTGCCGGGCGATCTCGTGCTTCTGAAGGCCGGCGACAAGGTTCCCGCCGACCTGCGACTCATCCGCGCCCGTGAACTACAGATCGCCGAAGCCGCCCTGACTGGCGAGTCGGTCCCGGTTTCAAAGGCGGCCGAGGTTACCCTGGAGCGCGACACGCCCCTCGCCGACCGGCGCAACATGGCCTATGCCTCCACCCTGGTGACCTACGGCCAGGGCGCCGGGATCGTCGTGGCGATCGGCAATGTCACTGAGGTCGGGCAGATTTCCCGCCTGATCGCGACCGCCGAGGAACTGCAAACGCCCCTCACCCGCAAGATTGCCCGCTTCAGCCTGGTGCTGCTGTACCTGATCCTGACCCTGGCCGGGCTGAGTATTCTTGTCGAGGCGCTGCGGGGCCGCCCCTTGATCGACGCCTTGATGGCGGCGATTGCCCTCTCAGTGAGCGCCATCCCCGAAGGTCTCCCCGCCGCGGTCACGGTCACCCTGGCCATCGGCGTCTCGCGCATGGCCCGTCGCCGGGCGATCATCCGCAAGCTCCCGGCGGTGGAGACCCTCGGCAGCACCACCGTTATCTGCTCCGACAAGACCGGCACCCTCACCCAGAACCAGATGACCGTTCAGCGGATCGTGGCGCATGGCGCCTGTTTCGAGGTCAGTGGTGCGGGCTACCGGCCCGAAGGCGCGATTACCCATCACGGCGAGGCCATTGACCCCGCCGCCTGGCCAGCGTTGCGGGAGTGCCTGCGGGCCGGGCTGCTGTGCAACGATAGCCAGCTCGTCGAGCAACAGGGCCGCTGGGAGGTGCAGGGCGATCCCACCGAGGGGGCGCTGCTGGTGGTAGCCATGAAGGCCGGCCTGCGCCCCGATGAGCAACGCGCCGCGCTGCCGCGCCTTGACGCCATTCCCTTCGAGTCGCAGCACCAGTACATGGCCACCCTTCACGCTGCCGACCAGACCCATCTGGTTTACATAAAAGGGGCAAGCGAGGTCCTGTTGCCCCGCTGTCGGGCGATGCTCGACGCCGACGGCGGCGAAACGGCCATGGATTTCGCCGGCGTGCAGCGGCAGGTGGAAGCCATGGCCGCCGATGGGTTACGCATACTGGCCTTCGCCCGGCGCGCCGTTCCCGCCTCTATGACGCACCTGACCCACGCCGATGTCGCCAACGACCTGACGTTCCTCGGTCTCCAGGGTATGGCCGACCCGCCCCGGCCCGAGGCCATCGCGGCGGTCCAGGCATGTCAGCAGGCGGGGATCCGGGTCAAAATGATCACCGGCGACCACGCCCTGACCGCCGTGGCCATCGCCCGGCAGATCGGCATTGAGGGCGCCGCCGATACGTCGGCGGGGCCGTCCGCGCTCACCGGCAAGGAACTGGCGGCCCTCAGCGACGCGGAACTCATCGCAGCAGTGGATCGCGCCGTGGTCTTTGCCCGGGTCACGCCGGAGCAGAAACTGCGCCTGGTGGAGGCCCTGCAGGCGCGGGGCCACGTGGTGGCGATGACCGGCGACGGCGTCAACGACGCGCCCGCGCTTAAACAGGCCGATATTGGCGTGGCGATGGGGTTGAGCGGCACGGATGTGGCCAAAGAGGCCGCCGATATGGTGCTGACCGACGACAATTTTGCCACTATCGCCGCCGCGGTTGAAGAGGGACGCGGCGTGTTCGATAACCTGACCAAGATCATTGCCTGGACGTTGCCCACCAATCTCGGGGAGGGCCTGATCATCCTGGCGGCGGTG
>JAOACN010000420.1 GCA_026417815.1 Chloroflexaceae bacterium
CTGTTCGACCGGCGCGATTTTCTGCACTCGGCCGGCGATTTCTACCGGCCCGACGGCGAACCGGGCAGCCGGGGGGTGTGGGAGCGCGACCGCGGCCAGTACGACGCGGTGACCGAGGTTTTCGGCCCCTGCGCCGGCGCCGCGGCCTATCGCCGCGCGGCCCTGGAGACCCTGGCGGAGGACGGCAGGGTGTTCGACGAGGATCTGGGCATGTACTGCGAAGATGTGGACCTGAACCTGCGGGCGCGGCGGCGGGGGATGCGGACGATCTTCGTTCCTACGGCGGTGGTCTACCACCGCCTCAGCGCCACCGGCGGCGGAACCCTGGCCAGTTACTACTGCGGGCGTAACTTCGCCCTGGTGTGGGCCAAGAACATGCCCGCGCCCCTGGCCCGGCGCTACTGGCCGGCGCTGCTGGCCTCACAGGCGCGTTTTGCGCTCCACAGCCTGCGCCACATCCGCGAGCCGGCGGCCCGCGCCCGGCTGCGGGGCCAGCTAGCCGCGCTGCGCGCCCTGCCCCTCTTCCTGCGTAAACGCCGGCGTCTCCAACCCGATGAGACGCTTTGCCTGACGCCATAGCCGGATTTTAGCCACTACGCTTATGCATCAATCTTCTGACCAGCCAATCTACCTTTCGATCGTTATTCCGGCCTACAACGAGGAGCGCCGTCTCCCCGCCACGCTCCAGCAGGTGCGCGCCTACCTGGCGGCCCAGCCCTTCGTCAGCGAAGTGATTGTGGTGGACGATGGAAGCGATGACCGCACCGCCGCTGTGGCCGCGAGCTACCCGGATGTTCAGGTCCTGCGCCGCGAGCATCGCGGCAAGGGCTTTGCGGTGCGCGCGGGCGCGCTGGCGGCCAGCGGCGCCTATGTGCTGCTGTGCGATGCGGATCTGGCCGTGCCGATCGAGGAGTGGGTGAAGTTCGAGGGCTTCTTCGCCAGCGGCTACGATGTGGTGATCGGCTCGCGCGAGGGCATCGGCGCCACCCGCGAAGGCGAGCCCTGGCATCGCCACGTGATGGGCCGGGTCTTCAACTGGATCATTCGCCTGGTGGCCCTGCGGGGCATCAACGATACCCAGTGCGGCTTCAAGGCCATGCGTCAGGAGGTGGCCCGGGACCTGTTCCAGCGCGTGCGGATCTACGGCGACGACGCGCCGGTGGTGCGTGGCGCCGCGGTGACCGCCTATGATGTTGAGGTGCTGTTCCTGGCGCGCAAATGCGGCTACCGCATCGCCGAGGTGCCCGTGCGCTGGCGCTACGGCACCGAGACCAAGGTGAACCCGCTGCGCGACTCGCTCCGCAATCTGCGCGATGTGTTCACCGTGCGCCTCAACGATCTCCGCGGGCGCTATCGCGCGGCCCCCGCACCGATCGCCGACCCGGATGCCGTTTGCCACCATTGATGCAGGACCGGCCGGGGAAACGGGTTTCCCTCGGGCCCGCCTGAGAACCGGCGGGGAGGCGCGACCCGGAGGGTTGCGCCAGCAAGGGCTTGTCGTATGCCCATTGTGATCAGCGGGAAATGGCTCTGGCGCGCGGCGCTGCTCGCCGGTGGCCTCTGGCTGGCGATCGGCGCCCTGCTGCCGGCGCGGGTGCGCAAGGTGCGCCTGACGGCGATCAGCGGCCCTGGCCCCTTTTACGCGACGATCGCCTGGTCGTATGGCCCGGGGGTGCGGCCCATCAGTATCATCTTCGATGTGGAACTGGGGGACAGTTACGGCAGCGCCACCACCGATGGCGAGGCGCTCGAGGCCGAGATTCCCTTGAGCGCCGCGCCTGACGGCCCCTGCCGGATCACGGCCAGCGCAACCTACCGGCTGCTTGGGGTCGCGTATACGCGCGTGCGACGCTTCGAGGCGGCGGAACCGGGGGGTGCTATCCAGTAAGGTTGTTGTGGAAAGACCCCGTGCTGAACGAGGCGCGTGAGGCCATTGCCATCGCAAAAACCGTTCGCGGGTTCGTGCGTCGCCGGCTGGGGTTGCACAAACGGTCTCGGAGCTGAACCAGCAAGGCGCCTGTTCTCCCTCCCGTGTGAGGTTGCCCCCCGGTAGCAGGACGCACAGGGGCATTCCCGACAGGCGCCCTCCGCTGCTGCCACCGTTCACGCGCCGCCCTCGATCTCGGCGATCTTTGCCCGCACCTGGGCGGCGAGGCGCTGGAGTTCGCGGTTGACCACGTATTGCCATTCCTCGGCCTCGTGATCCTCCAGCGCGCCACCGCCGTACTTCAGTTCCATCGCCAGGTGCCACCCGCGCTTTTCGGCGAAACGCTCCAGCTCGCGCTGCCGGCTCGGCGGCCAGCGCCGCTTGATGAACTGCCGGAAAGCGTGCTCCATGCGCTGCGAGCCGTCAGGGTTGAGCGAGGGGAGCGCAAAGTAGGGTTCGGCATCCCGCGGATCGGGTTCGGAAGCTTTGGTGAAATAAAGGGTGCGATGGGGAATGGAGTAGCGCCACTCGCCATCGCCAGCATAGTTGGCGGGGTTGTTGGCAATCGCTCCGGTCAGCATCCGATCGGTGATGGTCATTGGTTCCCTTCCAAAGCTATCTGATGGCCTTCATTCGAGGTGGAACGGTCACGTCTCTGGAGCTCTACCTGGCACGTTGCCCCTGGCGGGGGTTGCGGGGGCCGCAGGTCCCCGAAGATCCTTTCTTCCTGGCGGGGCGCGGCTTCGCTGCGCCCCGCCAGGAAGGGGAAAGCCTGGAGGGGTGTGGCCCCTCCGAACCTTCCCGTAGCGGAAGCTACGGCAAGTGACAACGTAGCGGTAGGGCGACTCTGAGGGTTGCCCTGCAGCCGATTATGTTCACATCAGCATAGCACGGCGGTATTACCCTCGCAACGGTGGTTGCGACGATGCGCGGGGGTATGATAAAGTTGTTCTGACCACGATAGCGCCCGGGGCCGGCTCGCCCGCAGAAAGAGAGCGCTCTGATGCCCGACTCAGAGGAACACGGTCGCGTCACACCCGCCATCGAGGACTACCTGAAGGCCATCTACACCCTGCAGCAGCAGCACGGCGTGGTCACCACCTCGCTGCTCGGCGAACAGCGCGGCTCGAAGCCCGGTTCGGTCACCGGGATGATCAAGAAGCTCGCCGAGATGAACCTGGTGCAACATACGCCCTACCAGGGGGTGATGCTTACCCCGGCCGGGGAACGCATCGCCCTGGAGGTGATCCGCCATCACCGCCTGCTCGAACTCTACCTGGTCGAGGCCCTCGGGTATAGCTGGGACGAGGTGCACGAGGAGGCCGAGCGGCTCGAGCACCACATCAGCGAGAAGCTGGAGGCGCGCATCGCCGAGCATCTGGGCAACCCCGCCTTTGATCCCCACGGCGACCCGATCCCCACCATCGAGGGCACGCTGCCCGTCTCCGCCGGCACGCGCCTTGCCGATCTCGCAGTCAGCGAGCGGGGGCGCATCGTGCGCGTGCGCGATCAGAGTGGCGAGCGCCTGCGCTACCTGGCCGATCTGGGGCTGGTGCCCGGGGCGCAGGTCGAAGTGACCGCCAGCGCCCCCTTCGACGGCCCGCTGACCATCCGGCTCGGCAGCGCCAGTTACCCCCTCGACCGGCGCATGGCGCGGACGATTGAAGTGGAACGCCTCGCCGATGACGACGCGGACGCCGCTCAGGCGCAATCCGCCACCCTCAGAGCGGCCGAGATGCCGGGCGGGTAACATCTCGCGGCGGGCGGAACGGGGAGGGGCGCGGCACCTGTTCACACTTCTCCTGGGAGCGAGGGCTTCCAGCCCTCGTTGTGGCTTTGAGGGCGAGACGCCCTCGCTCCCAGGCTCTCCTGTTACCCCAGGTGTGAACAGTTTCAGGGCGCGGCCTCCCCGCGCCCTCCGAGCAGGATGTACCCTATGGAACTGGGCCTCTTCGCCCGCGGCGCGTTGATCGGCCTGGCGATCGCCGCCCCGGTCGGGCCGATCGGCGTGCTGTGCATCAATCGCACCCTGCGGGACGGGCGCATGGCGGGCTTTGTCTCCGGGTTAGGAGCGGCAACGGCCGATCTGATCTACGGCACGATCGCCGTGCTGGGGCTGACGGCCCTGACCGGCGCGCTGGCGGGGATCAGCTTCTGGACGCGCCTGCTGGGCGGGCTGTTCCTCTGCTATCTGGGGCTGCGCACCCTGCGCGCCCAACCTGCCGCGCGGCCCGCGGCGGGCGCGGCGCGGGGGTTGCTGCGCGCCTACGCTTCAACCCTCATTCTGACCCTCACCAACCCGGCGACGATTATCGCCTTCGCGGCGATCTTCGCCGGCCTCGGCGCAAGCGGCGCGGCCCACGGCTACGCCGAGGGGTTGCTGCTGGCGACGGGGGTGGCCGCCGGTTCGGCCCTGTGGTGGCTGATGCTCAGCGGGGGCGTGGGGCTGCTACGGTCACGCCTGACGCCTACGGCGCTGCGCTGGATCAACCGCGGCGCGGGCCTGATCATCCTGGGGTTCGGCCTGGCGGCCCTGTGGTCGCTGGTCAGTCTGTAAAGTAAGGTTCCTTGCACTTCCGCCCTCCTCCCAGCCTCCCCTCAGCGGGGGGAGGCGCCGGGCGATCTCCCCCAGCGAGGGAGGGTTGGGGCGGGGAAGCAGTACCTCTCCTTTGTCACTGGCCGCAGTTTCACTGCGAGGAGGTTCGGAGGGGCTACACCCCTCCGAACTTTCCTCTCCCTGGTGCGGCGGCAACGGCGCGCTGAACAACAATGTCTACGCCCTGGCGGTGAGCGGCAGCGACCTGTTCGTGGGCGGCGCCTTCCAGAATGCCGCGGGCATCCCCCAGGCCGACCGTGTGGCCCGTTGGAGCAGCGGCGCCTGGAGCGCCCTCGGCGGCAGCGGCGGCAACGGCGCGCTGAATGGCGCCGTCTAGGCCCTGGCGGTCAGCGGCAATGACCTGTTCGTGGGCGGTAGCTTTCAGAATGCCACCGGCAACCTGGCCTTCGACCGTATCGCCGCCTACGTCGCGCCGCCGTCTGTGATCGCCGTCACCCGCCTCGGTCCAAACCCCACCGGCGCCGCCAGCGTGCAGTTCCGGGTGGGCTTCGATGAGCCGGTCTTCGGGGTGGCGGCGGACGACTTTGTCCTGGCAACCACCGGCAGCCTGAGCGGCGCGAGTATCAGCGGCTTCAGCGGCAGCGGCGCGACCTACGTTGTCACGGTGGCGACGGGGACGGGGAACGGCGATCTGCGCCTGAACGTGCCCGCCGGGGCAACGATCCGCGACGTGGTCGAGTTGAGCCCGAACAACTTGCCCTTCACCACGGGTGAGACGTACAGTGTGATCAGGGGTGTCTACCTGCCGCTCGTGCGACGCTAGCGCACTGACCGGTTACGTGATGTTCACCCCAGGCGCCGGGTGGCGTAGGTCAACTCGCGGGCGCCGAGACCGGTGTCGCGTCCGGTGGCAGCCAGGGCCTCCGCCTCGCGCAGGGCGGCCAGGGCCAGGTCGCGCTCGCCAAGGTCGCGCAGGCGCGCCGCGGCTGTCTGGAGGAGCCGGGCGGCGCTGGCGGCGTCGCCGCTGGCCGCCGCTGCCGCGGCGCGGCGCTGGAGCCGGGCGATGCTGGCGCGTCCCGCCCCTGCGAGGACGAGCGGGTCCGGCGCCGCGGCGCCAGCGTAGCGCCCCAGCACATCGGCGCTGGCCCGCACGGCGCTGGCGAGGGCGGTCAGAGCGGCGAGGCGCATCGGCGCGCCAGCCGCCGGCGCCGGAGGCGCCAGGAACTCCAGCAGCAATCGCACCGCCGCGCCACGCTCCAGATCGCCCAGGGGCAGGCGGATGGACCGCGCATCGGAGTCGCTCTCCCACTCCAGCGGGGCCAGGTCGGGCGCCAGACGGGTGGCGTGGCGCAGGGTCACGCTGCGGGTCAGGCGGATCTCCAGGGTCAGGGTACGGGCGACCGCGCCGCGGGCAGCGTCGAGTTCGGCGCTGACGGCGGCGGGGATCTGCTCGGCGCGGCGCAGGAAGGTCGCCCGTCCCCCGGTCAGATCGGCCAGGCGGGTGAGCAACTCGTCCTGGAACTCGCCGCCGAGTCCCAGGGTGCTGACACTTACCCCGCGGGCGGCGGCGACGCGCGCCAGGGCGATGCACGCCTCGGGGTCGCGAGTGAAGCCATCGGTGAGCAGAACGATGCGCCCGCCCCGGGCCGTCGGGCCCAACTCGTCCAGCGCCAGGCGCATCCCCGCCGCCAGGTCGGTTTCCTCGCCCAGTTGCGCCGCCCGCAGTGCGGCAATCCCGGCGACCAGGTCGTCGCGCCGCGCGCCGCTGCCGCTCGCCAGACGCAAGGCCCGCTCGGCGCAGGCCACCAGGCACAGGCGGTCGTCGCGCTCCAGCCGTTCGACCACGTTGTGCAGGGCGCGGGCAGTATGGTCGAGGGCGCTCGGCGCGACCGCGCGGACGGCCTCGGGGACGGGGCCGGCCAGTTGCCAGACGGGCAGCCCGTCCACCAGGACCTCGTGGGCGCCACCGTCGCGCACCAGGTCGCGAAACTGCTCCTCGCTGACGATGGGGATGCGCATCGAGCGGCTGGCGTCGGCCACCACCACCCAGTTCAGCGGCGCGGGACCCGCGCCACCCTCGGCGCCGATGGTAACCAGCGCATACGCGACCTGCGCCTCAGCACAGGGGGCCAGATCTATTATCGGAGGGTAAATGGCGAGATGAAGGGTCATACGGCGACGCTCATAACCATTTTGGATTTTGGATTGCCGTATGTGGATATGGCGTTTCAACGAGACATAGGGATGGTGCGTATGCGGTGCATTCAACAGCAATCGGCACAAGGTGACGCAATGGCGCAGAGGCATGAGCGTCGCAAGCGACAGGGCAGATCCCTTGCGTCTTCGCGCCTTTGCGTCACCTATGAGCCGTTCCCGAGAGGCGCCAGATCCACCAGATCGGCGCCGCCGGCCACGCTGGCGCCCGGAGCGTAGGGCAGGCGGCGCACCACGCCGTCATAGGGGGCGACGACGGTGTGTTCCATTTTCATGGCTTCGAGCACCACCAGCGGCTGGCCCTCGCGCACACTCTCGCCTTCGCTGACCAGCACCTTGATCAGCGTGCCGGGCATCGGCGCGGTGAGGCTGGCGGCATCGTGGCCACCCCGCGCGCGAGTGGCGCTGTCGGCGCTGAGGGGCGCGGGCCGCGCCAGGCGGTAGCTGGCGCCGCGCCAGGCCAGGAGGATGGCCCCCTCGTGGTCGCGGGCCACGCGTAGACGCTCCAACCGGCCGTCAAGGTCCACCACCAGTTCGCCAGGGCCGGTGGCCCGCACCTGCCCGTGGCAACGCTCATCGGCCAGGGTAAACTGCCACCCCTCGCGCTGGCGCTGGGCGCTGAGGCGGTAGGTGACGCCGCCGTGCTCGAAGCTGAGCGGCACCCCGCCACCCCCGACGCGCCAGCGTTCGGCGAAGGGGTCGCTCACGAGCGGGTGCTGGCGGGGCGCGACCTGGAGTTCGTAGAGCGCGGCGGCGACGAGCACCGCCGAGGGCGGCGCGGCGGGCGGCGCCACCTCCAGGGAGTGCTCGTTGAGGAAGCCAGTGTGGGTGTCACCGCTGGCGTAGGCGGGGTGGGCCGCCAGGGCCCGCAGTAAGGGCAGGTTGGTGGTCAACCCCAGCACCGCGAAGTCATCGAGGGCGCGGCGGAGCCGCTCGACCGCCGCGGGGCGGCTCTCGGCGTGGACCACCAGTTTGGCGATCATCGGGTCGTAGTGGACCGTCACCTCGTCCCCGGTGGTCAGGCCGGCGTCCACGCGCACGCCCGGCCCCTGGGGCGGATCGAGCAGGGCCAGGCGCCCCACCGCGGGCAGGTAGGTCACGGGGTCCTCGGCGTAGAGGCGCGCCTCGATGGCATGGCCGCGGAAGCTGATGTCCCGCTGGCTGAAGGGCAGGCGCGCCCCCGCGGCAATGGCGATCTGCCAGCGCACCAGATCGAGGCCGGTGACCTGTTCGGTGACGGGATGCTCGACCTGGAGGCGGGTGTTCATCTCCAGGAAGTAGAACTGGCCCGCGGCATCGAGCATGAACTCGACCGTCCCCGCATTCACATAGCCCGCGGCGCGGGCCACGCGCACCGCGGCATCCCCCATGCGGCCGCGCAGGTCGGGGGTGAGGGCGGGGGAGGGCGACTCCTCCAGGATCTTCTGGTGGCGGCGCTGAATGGAACACTCGCGTTCGCCGAGGTGCAGCACGTTGCCGTGGGCATCGGCGAGCACCTGGATCTCCACGTGGCGCGGGCGCAGCAGCAGGCGTTCGAGGAAGACCGTATCATCGCCGAAGGCGGCGCGGGCCTCGCGGCGGGCGCCCTCGAGGGCCGCGGCGAAGCCGTCGGCGTCATTGACCACGCGCATGCCCTTGCCGCCGCCCCCGGCGCTGGCCTTGATCAGCAGGGGGAAGCCAATGCGCTCGGCTTCGGCCAGCAGCCGCTCCTCGCCCTGCTCGGCGCCGTCGTAGCCGGGCACGACGGGCACGCCGGCCTCCTGGGCGATGCGACGGGCGCCGATCTTGCCGCCCATGGCCTCGATGGCCTCCGGGGGCGGGCCGATGAAGACCAGGCCGGCGTCGGCGCAGGCGCGGGCAAAGGCGGCATTCTCCGACAGAAAGCCATAGCCGGGGTGGATGGCCTCGGCCCCCAGTTCGCGGGCAGCGGCAATAATCGCCTCGATGCGCAGATAACTCCGGGTCGCGGCGGCAGGGCCGATGGGATAGGCGGCGTCGGCCAGACGCACGTGCAGCGCGCCCGCGTCGGCCTCCGAGAAGACCGCGACGGGGCTGATCCCCAGTTCACGGCAGGCGCGGATGATGCGGACGGCGATTTCGCCGCGGTTGGCAATCAGGATGCGGGTGAACATCTGGGATGACCCTTTTTCTGGTTCCTCCGGGAAGTTCCGCCACAGAAACGGTGAGGGAAAAGGGATTCCGGGAGGGCTTCGCCCTCCCGGACCCTCCCATTCGAGAACGTATCGAATGCGCCATCAGGAGAGGGTCTGGGAGAGCTTCGCCCTCCCAGGAAAAAACCCACCGGCCTTGCGCGGCCGTACAAGGCCGCGGGCTAGGTTCTTAACCTGGGGAGCACCTGTTCGCCGAAGGCGCGGATCCAGGCCTCCTGGTTGCGCCCGACGTTGTGGACGTAGATGGCGTCGAAGCCCAGGTCGAGAAAGCCCTGCAGATGGGCGCGGTGCTCCTCCAGGTCAGGCGAGATCAGCACGCGACCGGTGAAGTTCTCGGGGCGCACCAGCTTCGCCATTGCGGCGAAATCCTCGGGCGAGCGGATGTCCTGCTTGGGAAAGTTCATGCCGCCGTTGGGCCACTCGACCAGGGCATTCTGCAGGGCCTCCTCGTAGGTCTCGGCCCAGGAGATGTGGAGTTGCAACAGTTTGGGCATCTTCGCCGGGTCCTTGCCGGCCTCGCGGGCGCCGGCAGCGAAATTGTCCAGAATGCCGCGCAGCTTCTCGTGGGAGGCGCCGGGGGTAATCAACCCGTCGCAGGTCCGCCCGGCCCATTTGAGGGTCTGCGGGCCAGTGGCGGCGATGTAGATCGGCACGGGTTGCTCCGGCAGTGTCCACAGACGGACCTTGTTCATCTTGAAGTAGCGCCCGCGGTAGCGGGTCTCTTTGCCGCTGAGCAGGCGCTGAATGATCTCGGTGGCTTCCTGGAGCATTTCAAAGCGGACGAGGGGGTCGGGCCACTCGCTGGCGACGACGTTCTCGTTGAGCAATTCGCCGCTGCCGAGGCCCAGCCAGAAGCGGCCAGGAAACATGGCCCCGAGTGTGGCAGCGGCCTGGGCGATGACGGCGGGATGGGTGCGGAAGGAGGGACAGGTCACGCCGGGGCCGAAGCTATGGCCGGTAACGGCGCCGAGGGCGCCCATCCAGCTATAGGCAAAGGCGTTGTGGCCCTGGGCCGGCACCCAGGGCTGAAAATGGTCAGCGGCCATCACGCCGCGGAAGCCGTAACACTCCGCCAATTTACAGTGTTCGAGGAGTTCGTTGGGATGGAACTGTTCGAGGGCGGCCGAGAGGCCAATCGTTGCCACGGCGCGGGTCCTTTCGTTCACGGGGCAGTTCTGGGTATAGTATAACACCGCCCGGCGGCGCCGCCGAGTCTATCGGATGACCAGGGGCAACGACACGAACACCATCTCGAACGCCCCGATGTCGCACCGGCCGCCCTGCGGACGGGAGACGCCGCGCTGGTCGGTGGCCGCGCAGGTGGCGTTGTCGCCCGCGTTGATCGCGGGGCTGCCCGCGGTGAGCGGGAAGTAAGCCGGTGAGCCGATCAACGCGCCGAGGCTGGGGTCCTGCCCGACGCTGTTGCCGTTCACGCCGTTGGTCAGGCCGCAGGCATTGCCGTTATCTTCAATGAGGTTGTTGTTGTTTGTGCCACTCAATGTGCCAATGCAGTCGCCACTGCCTGTACTATTGGCAATGATAGTGTTCCTGAGCGTCGCGTTGCCGCCGTTGACAAAGACGCCGCCGCCGCCGTTGGTGGCGCCGTTGCCAGAGAAGGTGCTGTTGGTCACCGTCAGCGTGCTGCCGGGGTTGTTGTAGATCCCGCCGCCCCTGACGTTCGCGCTGTTGCCGGAGAAGGTGCTGTTGGTCACTGTCACTGTACCGCCGGCGTTGTCGATGCCGCCGCCGAAGTTTGCGCTGTTGCCGGAGAAGGTGCTGTTGATCACCGTCAGCGTGCCGCTGCTGAGGTTTACGATGCCGCCGCCGCTACCGGCGCTGTTGCCGGAGAAGGTGCTGTTGCTCACGGTCAACGTGCCAGAATTGACAACGCCTCCTCCGCTCAACGGGGTGCTCGCATTGGTGATGGTCAGGTTGCGCAGGGTGAGATCGGCGCCGCTGTCCACAATCATCACTCGCACAGCATTATTTCCGCTGATGGTGATGGTTTGCCCGCTGCCGTCAATCGTCAGCGTTCCCGCGCCGCTCACGATGTTGGGCAAAAACAAGCCGAGCGTAATTGTCCCGCTCACGCTAAAGGTGATGGTGTCGTTGGCGGCGCTCCCCGCGCCACAGTTGGCGTTGGCAGGAGCATTGTTCGCCGCCAGAATTGCTTCACGCAGGGTGCAGAACGTGTCGTTCGCAGTGGTATCCGCCAGCGAGTTGACGACATACGCCGCCGCGTACACGGGCCGCACGCCCTGACCGGCCAGCAGCAGCGGCGCCAGCAGCAGAGCGAAGACCAGACGCACCTGTTTCATAAGAATCTCCTGGAATGCGCGCAGCGAAAAGGACACCGGGCTTCAGGGAATACTGTATGTCAGCAAGACAGTTTCGGTGGCGCCCATGTCGGTTGTGCCGCTCGATTTGACGATGCCCACCCCCGGCGCGTGCCAGGCGACGCCGGTGCTGTTGAACGTCAACGCGAGGGCATCGGAGAAATAGATGTCAATGTTGGTAGAGCACTCGACCCGCAGGGCCTGGAACTCGCCAGCGGGGACAGTGACCGTCTCGACGTTCCCGGCTTTGCACGAGGTCTCCAACACGTTGCGCGACTCGATGCTCGCGCCGCCGGTGGTCTGCCGACCGCGATAGACAATGCTCTGCGACCAGGTCTGCCCCGGCTGCGGATCGGCGGGGAAGGTGATCCCTTCGTTCGAATCGACAGTGAAATCGAACTGCGCACCGGCAGCAGCCACTGTCGGACCTCCGGATGGGGTCAGGGCAATCAGGTTGCCCTCCCGGCAGGCCCAGTTGCCTGTGCGGATCGTACCGACGCCGAACGTGTCCTGGTCATCGAAGCCGTCGGCGCGGACTGCGGTGATGGCGCGAGTGAAGGTGTCGTTGCTCACCCCGCTGAGCTGGTATTGCCACGACGCGCCCTGCACCACGGGGTAATACGGGTTCTGGCACGCCCCGGCGGACGAAGCGGCGGGCGCCTCGGTCGCGGTAGGCATCGCCGTAGCCGCAGGCGCGGTTGCGGTGGGCGCCGAAGTTGGCTCAGCCGTTGCCGCAGGCGCCGCCGTTGCCGCGGGCGCTTCGGTTGGAGCTTCGGTCGCAGCAGGGGCAGACGATTGACCCGCTGAACAGCCTGCCAGCGCTACAGCCGCCCAGATCAGAAAAAGCCAGACGCTTCTCATGCGGCCTCCCCTTTATCAGTTCCGCACGCGCCGCGTGCCGGGTGTGTCGCGGCGCCCTCTGTGCATGGCGGGCGATCTTGCCGCCGCACAGTTCGATACGCCCCCTATCATACGAAGGGATCGTTACGGCAAAGGGGCCGGTTCGGCCCTCTCAGGTGTAGGGTTTTTCGAGCGAGAAGGGGTTTGCTGCATGCTGATGCGCTTACGCTCCTCACCCCCCTTCCCCCCCCTCTCCCGCGAGCGGGAGAGGGGGGAGTTGGGCGTCCCAATGCCCCAGAGGCCAATGCGACGCGAGGATGTGCCGGAAAACCCTACACCTGAGAACCGGTTCGGCCCCCGTGGCGCCGGGCGGCGCCGGTTACACCGGCAAGGGCGACCGGCTGGTTGCCCCTGGGCGAAGAAGCCGGACGCATACGCCATCTGTAGCGTCGCCCCGTCCTGTTTGTGTCACGCTGTGACTCACACCTCCAGAGCTGCTCGTGGCGCTTGCACCCTGAATTCAGCAGAAACTGTTGTGCGGGGGGCCGTCACTCCGCGAACGTGCACGTCCACCGGCCCTTCAGTCTGCTCGTCTCGAAGGTTCCTGACTTGCCATCGGCCGCTACGACGACCGTTCCCTCCCCGGCAAACATTTGCGGATCATCGGATCGCCCAAGGCCAATTTCGAACGATGCCGGCGTCGGCTGGTTCACGGCGACCCCTCCGCTGACCGAGAGGCTGAACGTGGCAACCGGCGTCGGTGGATCCTGGCCGGGCGGCGCAGTGAAGGAGACAACGAAAGGGTCCGCCGATGGACTGAATGAGCACATGGCAAATCCGGCGATTGAGACGATGTTCAGGCTCTTGAGCGTCGTGACCCCGGCCATCTCCGGCGGCGCCTCGATCACGACTTCCATATCGATCAGTGAACCGGGCTGGGGAGCAGGTGTTGAGTCACTGGCGACCGGCGCCTGAGTGGGCGCACTCGTGGCGGTGATCGGCGCCGGGGTGGGCGCGGGCGTGTCAGCCGGCGGCGCCGTGGCAGGAGCGGCAGTGGGGACGCCGGTGGTTGTGTTGCCCGATGCACAGGCGGACAGGATAAACAGGACCGCCAGCAAAAACAGCACGGGATGGACGATGCGTTGCATAAGAGCACCTCTGAGACGATACAAACGCGAATACAATACCGACCTGGTCCGCGATCAGAACCAGGCGATCTGCATCGTAGCGAAAGAGCGTCCTCAAAACGTCCTCACCTTCAGGGAAGTTGTGCGACGCCTTCGAGGAGCGGCGACGACGACCGAGACATTGCGGCGGGTATGGATTGCGATCAAGCGAAGGGGAGACCATCGCGGCAGTACCGGCGCAGCCGATCTGCGTCGGGTATGCCGAGAGGAATCGCGAGTGGAGCGAAGCATTATCTGTACGTGTTCACCCTTCTCCAGGGAGCGAGGGCCTCTTGCCCTCGAATCCCGACGAGGGCGGGACGCCCTCGCTCCCAGGTTTGCGGGGTTACTCCAACTCTGAACACGTACTATTACCTGGCGATGGACTGCGCTTCGATGTCGCGGGCTGCGGAGAAACCGGGAACGGCGCGGATCTGGAAGAGCAGCGTCACTCCCGCGCCGAGCAACGGTTGATCGGGGCACGCGCGCGCCAGCAGGTGATAACGGTGTGTTCATGCCCGTTCGACCAGCGCCGCCACCAGTTCACGACAGAAGGCGGGAATGTCGGCGACCACCCGCCCCCAGACCAGATTCCTGTCACGAAAGGCCGCTTCGTCAACCCAGGTGGCGCCAGCGTTGATCAGGTCATCTTTGATGCCGGTCGAACCGGTGGCCGGACGGCCGCGAACGATCCCTGCCGAGATGGCGATCGATCCGCCGTGGCAGATGATCCCGATCACCCGGCCAGCCGCATCCATCGCGCGCACCAGATCGGTTACCGTCTGATAGCGGCGCAGTTTATCCGGCGCCCAGCCGCCGGGCAGCACCAGCGCAAAGAGATCATCGGCGCGCAATTCAGCGATGGTGGTCGTCGGCGTGATCTCCAGCCCATTTTTCCCACGCACCGGGCGCATCTCCAGACCGGCCGCCATCACGTCGGCGCCTTCTTCCTGCAACCGCATCAGCGGCACATAGAACTCCAGGTCTTCTACACCTTCCGCCAGCAGAATTGCAATGCGCTTCCCCGCCAGTCGCATGGTGCTGTCTCCTTCCCGTCACGGGCCATTCGTGGGCGGTCAATTGTACCGCATTTCGCGGGAAGGGCGACCAGATCGTCGGGGCCAATGCAACGTCTTGGGGGCTCGCCCCGAACTCCACGTGTGTGGCTGGTTCTGGCGGCTACGCTGCCGGAACCAGCCACACATGACCATACCGGGCGGCTACGCCGCGCCGATCCCCCCGTCGGACGCGGACTCTGCGTCGGCCCTGACCAAACGGTGACCCTGGATGACGATGAGTGGCAGGCATTGGCCGTCGCGCATACCAGTCGCAGGCGCCACCGGCCGACTCGGCGAACTCGGGTCGCATCAGCCCTGGAGCGGCAGGGCCGCCAGTTCTGCGCGGTAGCGCGCCAGGCCGGCGGGGTCATCCACATCGAGGGCCAGGCGCGGCGAGCGGTAGATCCGGGCGACCAGGCCGCGCTCAACGGCGGCGCGCAGGTGGATCGCGGCGCTGTTGCCGCCGAAGCGGAAGGGCACCTCGGCCCCCGCGCGCAGCGCCAGGGCGTTGGTACCCATGCCCAGGGCGTCAGGGGCCAGCACCATATCGGCGCCCCTGGCGAGCAACCCGGCCATGGCGGCAACATCCTCAGGACTGACCAGGGGCACATCGGCAGGCACGACGATCAGCGCCACGGCGCCCGCGGCGCGCGCGGCGCCGCGAGCCTGCTCCAGGGCGGGGTTCAACTCCGCGCGGCTCTCGAGGAGCGGGCGCGCCCCGAGCGCAGCGGCCCGTTCCAGCACCTCCGCGTCGGGACTGACTACCCACACGGCGGCCAGCGGCGCCGCGTTCAACGCCGCCAGCACCCGTTCCAGCATCTCGAGCGTCAACCGTCGTCGCTCTGGAGGCGTCAGGGCGCAGGCCAGCCGCGATTTGGCCTGGTCCAGGGCCTTGACAGGGACGATGGCGTGCAGGTTGTCCATCGGTTTCATAGAGTTCTTGTCCGGGGTAAACAGCGGGGTTGGTCCTCACCCTCCCCCCGAGCCCCTCGCTCTCCACCTATGGTGGAGAGCGAGGGGGCGCCGAGCGTAGCGAGGCAGGGGAGGATGAGGAGGAACGGCGCCCGGGCCCACAGGGGAACGGTTCGGTGGAGAGAGCAGGAGCGTCGAGCACAGCGAGGCGGGGGCAGGTGAGGAGCTCTCAGGTGCAGGGTTTTTCGAGCGAGAAGGGGTTTTCGGCATACCAATGAGCTTACGATCCTCACCCCCCTGCCCCCCTGAGCGGGAGAGGGGGAAATTGGGCGTCCCTCTGCCCCACATGGGGATGCGACGGGAGGATGTGCCGGAAAACCCAACACCTGAGAACAGGTGAGGAGCGGTCTCGCTACCCTCGGGGTAAGGCTTGATCATCTCCACACCCTGTCTCTTATACACATCT
>JAOACN010000113.1 GCA_026417815.1 Chloroflexaceae bacterium
AGATGTGTATAAGAGACAGGGCTACGCCCTTCCAGACCCTTCCCGCAGGGAGGGGCGTGGGGAAACCCGGTTTACCCGCTCTCCTGCAGGAGTTATTCGCATAAGCTCTTAGCTCTACTTTATCACTTGCCGCGGCCTCCGCTGGGAGGAGGTTCGGAGGGGGCATGCGGACCTCGCAACCCCCGCCAGGGGCAAAGTGACAAAGTAGAATCAGTCACGTAGAAAGGCGCCCCTGTGATCGAGGCTTATCACGACCCGCGGCTGCTGGTGCAGGTGCTGCACCGGCGCCCGTTGCGCTACACCGCTGGCGCCGACCCGCGCCTGGACCGCCCGGCCCACGTGCGCGCCGCGTCGAGCCTGGTGCGCGTTGGGGATTTCATGCTCACCGTCCAGGACGACGCACACTTTGTGGCGCTGATTGACCCGGCGTCCTGGGAAGTGCGCGCGATAACCCTGCCCCCCGGCCCCGGCGGGAAGCGGCAGTTCGACGAACTGCGGGGCACAAAGGCCCTGAAGCTCGATCTCGAAGCCTGCGTGGTGGTGCCAGAGGCCACCGGCGCGACGCTCATTGCCTTCGGCTCCGGCTCAACGCCGCAGCGCGAGCGCGTCCTGGTCATGCGCGACATCACGGCCCCGGCGCCGGATATTCGCCTGGTGGAGGCCACGGCCCTCTACGCGGCCTTCCGGGCGCCGGCCTTCGCCGGCAGCGAACTCAACCTGGAAGGCGCGGTGCTGCTGCCCTCGGGCGAGACGCTGCGCCTCTTCCAGCGCGGCAACGGCGCGCCCCGCGGAGCGTTGCAACCGGTTGACGCCACCTGCGACATCGCCTGGCCGGCCCTGGCCGCCTACCTGGCCGACCCCATGACTACTCCGCCTCCCACCCTCGAAGCCATTACCCGGTACCACCTCGGCCTGCTCGATGGCGCGCGCCTGACCTTTACCGACGCCACCCTCGGCCCCGGCGGCATCCTCTACTGCGCCTCGGCCGAACGCTCACCCAACGCCGTGGACGACGGCCCGGTGGTCGGCTCGGCCCTTGGCCTGCTGCCACCCGTGGGCGCGCCGCGCTACGCGCCCATCGTTGACCTCGACGGCGATCTGCTGCCCCTCAAGGTCGAGGGCCTGCTGCTCGACGCGCGCGACCCTACCCTGGTCTTCCTGGTGGCCGATGCCGACGATCCTCTGGTTCCCAGCGAGTTGCTGACGGCGCGCCTCATCGGTCCCTGGCTCGACCAGGGCTGATTGGTACGCTATAGACGGCAATCCAAAATCCAAAATCCAAAATCCAAAATCCAAAATCGCATCACATCTGCCGCAGCACCAGCACGCGCCTGCCCCCATCGGTCCATTCCTGCACCACGTAGCCCTTGCCGCCCGCCGCTCCCGGCACAGCCGCCAGGGTCGGCAGGATTGCCGGGAGGTGGTTGGTTTCTACGAAACGATAGGGGCCAAGACTGATGACGTGGTTGAAGCGTCCGGGCTGCCGTTTGACCACCAGCAGCCGCTGGGCCTCGGCGGGAGGGAAGGGCCGGGCGGCCAGGATGTAGACGTAGGGCTCGGCGATGCTGTCGGCGCTGACCCAGACCTCGGCGTAGCCGGGGGCCAGTTCCACCGCGCGGCGCACCGCCTCGGCCAGGCCGTCGTGGTTCAGTCCGGCCTGGAGCGGCGGATATGTCTGGGTGTAGAAGCGCCACCACCCTGCGCCCTGCCAGAGCAGCGCCGCCGCGAGCGCCAGGGCGCTTAGCCAGCGCGCCCACCACAGCGCGGCCCCCCCGGGCTCCGGACGGCCCCGCGGCAGGAGTAGCGCGGCGCCCCATCCCACCAGCAGGGCGTAGAGTGGCGCCAGCGGCGCGGCGCGGAAGGCATGGGGGCTGGGGGTGGTCAGGCTCGCCGGCAGCGCCGCGATGCACACTGCCCCGAGGATGAAGGATGCCCGGAACCGCCCGGTTAGAGCATACTTCCACCGGGGTCGAACCAGGCTGCCGATTGCTCCCGCCAGGCCCAGCAACAGCAGCGGCAGCGTGGCCCACAACTCCACGCCAAAGCCCGGCAAACTCGACGTCGAACTGCCATCGCCGCGGCGGTAGTAGAAGTCGGGCTGGAAGTAGACCGCGTAGCCCGCCCACCAGGCGTTGAACCAGGCCCACCATGAGTCGGCCCGCAGGGCCGCCTGGTTCAGGCGCGTGGAACTGGCGGGGACGAACAGCGTCACGTACACAAAGGGCGCCCCCAGCAGCGCCAGCAGCAGCCCGGCCAGAACCAGGGGATGCTGCGCGATGGCCATGGGCCAGGCCGTGTTGCCCGGCGACCAGCGGGCCAGAGGATGGCCTTTGCCTGTCTCCATCCGGCCCTTCAGCAGAGCCAGGGCCACCGCCAGAACCGTCAGCAACGGCACGGCGAGCTTGAGCGTGGGATAGGCATACAGCGCCACCCCCGCCGCCAGGGCCAGACCCAGGGCCACGCGCCGGTCACCACGCTTGATGAAATGCACCCCGGCCAGCAGGCAGAGGGTCCAGACGGTCGGCACCAGGGAGGGCGGCATGGCCACCCGGCTGATGAAGATCTGCCAGGGCGACAGGGCCATCATCAACCCCGTCGTGAAGGACCCGAGCGGCCCCAGGCCCAGGGCGCGGGCCAGGGCGTAGCCGAGGGGCGCCGCCAATGCGCCGACCACCGCTGTCACCAGGCGGCCCACCATGCGTTGCGGACCAAAGAGGGCCACGAAGGGCAGTTCCAGGTAGGTCAGCAGGGGCGAGATCCAGTCGCCCAGGGCCTCGAAGGCCCCCAGGGGCAGCAGATGGCCCAGATGGTCGCGCCCCGTGCGCGAGAGGTGCCAGGCGTCCACCAGGCTGATCACCTCGTCAACGCGCCAGCCCGGCGGTGTGCTCTGAAGCTGGAAGATCCGCAGCCCGAGCGCCAGGCCAAAGAGGGCGAACGGCGCCGCCAACCCGCGCCGGGCGCTCCAGACAAAGGCCGCGGCAACGGTCAGGTAGACCGGCAGGAGCGCGAGGCCGCGGGCCAGCGCGTCCACGGGCCAGCCGCCGGGGTGAACGCTTACACTGAAGAGCGTGAAGCCAACCCAGCGAGGATCCCTGGCCGGCGGACGATCAACGGTGGACGTGATCGTCAACCCGGTGGCGCCCGACGGCAGGCGGAGGTGGTAGTTCCGCGGCCCCTCCGGTGCGGCGAAACGGGCCAGCGCGCCCCGGTCGTCGCGCAGTGAGAGATACGGGGTGGAACGGCCCTCCCAACGGGCAGCGGCGAGCCGCAGGCGCACCTCCACCGGCCCGCTGTGCCGGGCGATAGGGATCACGACCCGGTCGCCGCTCCAGCGGTATTCGCGCCCATCTACCTGCTCCGGGGCGTAGAGGCCGCCGGTCGTCTCCAGACTGGCTGCGGGAAGGGTCAGCAAAAACGCAACGCTGGCCACCCATACGCACAGGGCGACGAGCAGGGCACGGCTCATATCAGTTCCTGCCGGTGCGAGCGCGTTTGAGGCATAGTGTACTCTGGCGCGTGCCCTGGGGAGGGGCGCCGGGAGGCTTCGCCGGGATAAAGATGCTTTCGGGAGGGCTTCGCCCTCCCAGACCCTCCCGAAATCGATCACATTCCGGCTACATCGAGCGCATGGCGCAGCAGATCCTCGCGCCGCACAATGTCGAGGGCCGCCTCGTGGGTGGCGGCGAGGACCACCGGCGGCGCCACGCCGGCCTCGAGGGCCTCCCGCCAGCGACTCGCGCACAGGCACCAGCGATCGCCCGGACGCAGTCCAGGAAACCCGTACTCGGGCCGCGGGGTGGTCAGATCATTGCCCCGCGAACGGCTGAAGGCCAGGAACTCCGCGGTGACCTGGGCGCAGACCACGTGGACGCCCACGTCGTCCGGGCCCGTGTCGCAGCAGCCGGTGCGGTAGAAGCCGGTCAGCGGATCGGCGCTGCAAACGGCCAGCGGCCCGCCCATAACGTTGCGGGCCACCGGGGCGGGGGAGCGGCCATTCGAGCTAACGTTTCCGTTGGTGCTCATGGTCTCCTCTCTTTGTGCTGCCACTTGCGGGTGGAAGGCATACCCGTATAGTATCATAGGTGCGCCTGACTCGCGGCGCCTATACGGCCATGCCGCCAGAGCGGATGCAACGGGGCAAGCCCCGGGGGTGTTGCGTTGGTTTGGGCAGCTACGTCCCCAAACACCCCGGGGCGCGGCGTAGCCGCCCCTAACCCGGCCTAGGCCCCGGGTACGCCCCGCACCAGCAGGTTGAAAAAGGGAGTTCGTGGGAGGGCTTCACTCCTTCGCGAAGAGGAAACCCGCGCTTTGCCAGCATCACCACACCCCACTACCGCCACCCACGCTCCAGGCGTCCTCGTAGGACTGGCCTACGCCGCCTTTGTCAGCCTCGGATTGCCTGATGGGCTAACCGGGGTGGCCTGGCCGTCGTTGCGAGCCACATTCGGGCTGCCACTTGATGCTCTGGGCGCGCTGATTGCTACAACGACCCTTGGGTACCTGGCGGCGAGTTTCAGCAGCGGGCCGGTGCTGGCCCGTCTGGGGACAGGCTGGCTGCTGGTCGTGAGTTGTCTGATGACGGCCTTCAGCCTGATTGGCTTTGGTCTGGCGCCGGTATGGGCGACGATGGTCGGACTGGGATTGCTGGCCGGTCTTGGGGCGGGCGCGATAGACGCCGGTCTAAACACCTACGCCGCCGAGCACTTCACCCCCCGCACCGTTAACTGGCTGCACGCCGCCTTCGGTCTTGGAGCGGCAAGCGGGCCGCTGATAATGACCGCCGCCATCGGCCTGGCCGGGTCGTGGCGTCCAGGCTATCTGTTTGTGGGAGTGGCTCAGTTGGCGCTGGCGGGCTGCTTCGCCGTAACGCGCACCTGGTGGGGTCCGCGTCGCCCCCAGACGACGGCCGCGACCCGCCAGGACGCGGCGATGCTCCACACCCTTGGCCTGCCGGCGGTGTGGTTGAGCATGCTGCTGTTCTTTCTTTACACCGGTCTTGAGGTTAGCGCGGGCCAGTGGCTCTATTCGCTGTTGACCGAGACGCGAGGTGTGGCGCCCGCCCTGGCCGGCATCTGGGTGAGCATCTACTGGGGGAGCCTCACCCTGGGGCGAGTGCTGGCAGGCGCCATGGTCGGACGTATCGGGATGCGCCGGCTGTTGTGGATGTGCATGGGCGGCGCGCTCCTCGGGGTAACCCTGCTCTGGCTCAACCTTGCACCCTGGCTGGCCCTGGCCGGTCTCGCGCTGCTGGGCCTGGCCCTGGCACCGATGTTTCCGTTGTTCATCGCGCTGACCCCGGCGCGCATGGGATCGGCGCATGTCGCCAATACGGTCGGCTTCCAGATCGCGGCGGCAATGCTCGGCGGGGCGGGATTGGCCGGTGGCTTCGGGATCATCGCCGGTCGCCACGGCCTGGAAACCCTCGAACCGTTCCTGTTCGGAACCGCGCTCCTCCTGATCGGCGTCTTCCTCGTCCTCGATCGCCACCCACACGCCCCCACGCCCGGTGCGTAGCGCCACCAATCCGGGCGCGAGGTTTACATCGAGGGCCTTGCCCTCCCGGACCCTTTCACCCGCACGGGCGCGGGGTAACCGGGCTGCCGCCCCTCCAAGAGATACGAGATTAGAACGCCGCGTAACGAGACTTCAATCGCAATTCCCTGCTCGACGGTCATTCGAGGATGTATAATCCCTGTCTCTTATACACATCT
>JAOACN010000174.1 GCA_026417815.1 Chloroflexaceae bacterium
CCTCCACACCTCTACACCTCCACACCTCCACACCTCCACACCTCCACACCTCCACAGGACTGGCTCCCGCTTCACTGTACCTCACGCCGATATAATGACGGCATATTCTACACGACTCGCCCGTGCGAGCGCGCGGCGCCGTCGCCCGCGCCGCCCCTCTCACGCTCACGGTGAGAGGCAGACGAGGAGACCCATGCTAACACCTGGCGACGTCAAGCGCGCCTTACAACACTATGACCTCGGAACGGTCCGCTCGGTACATCCAGCATCGCATGGCGTGGTCAACGAAACCGCCTTCGTAGAAACGAGCAGCGGGCGCTATGTGGTGCGCCGGAACCAGCGGGCCACGGGACGGGGCAGGCTCGAGCTGCGGCACCAGTTGCTGAACTGGCTGCGTCTCCGCGCCTTCCCCAGCCCGCGCCTGATCCCCGCGCGCAATGGCGACAACGCTGTCGAAGTGGACGGCCGCGTCTTCGAGGTCTTCACCTATATAGACGGCGACGAGTTCAACATTGACCGCCCGGCGCATATCAGCGGCACGGGCAGTATTCTTGCCCGCTACCATCGCACCGTCGAGGACTTCCCCTACCTGCCGCCACCCGAAGCGCCACGCTATAATCCCGGCTCGCTCCTCGGCCTGATCGAGCGCCTGATGCAGCGTGATATGATGGGCGAACTTGCCGAACCCCTCAACTGGTACGACCGCCGCGCCGTCTACCTGCGGAGCGTGCTTCCCACCGAGGCCTACACCGCGCTGCCGCACGTGCTCATCCACGGCGATATGCACCGTGATAACGTCATCTTCCGCGGCGATGCCGTTGCCGCCCTGATCGACTTTGACCAGGTGACGGTAGACGCGCGGATCGTGGATCTGGCCGACGCGCTGGTAGATTTCACCGTTGGCGCCACCCCACCCGACTGGTTCCCCTGGGGGGTGTACGCCGGACCGCTCGACCCGCAACGCGCCGCGCTGCTCCTGGAAGGGTACCATACCATCGCGCCGCTTACTGATGCGGAGTGCAAGGCCCTGCCCGTGCTCGTCGAAGTGATCTGGCTCCAGGGCAACCTGCGCCGTGTACTCGGCACCTCCGACGCCGAACCTGATTACCACCTGGAAGTGCTCCACCAGGGTCGCCGGCTGTCCCAGTGGCTGCAGGAGCATCCTGACGTCCTCAACGTTGAGGCAAGTGAACAGGAGAACACTGTGGCAGAACCCTCTGGATTGGGCTAATCCTACAACGAGACTCCGTCACGGCGGGCTGCGGGCCCCCGCAGGATTTCCCCTTCCGGTGCGGCACGGCTTCGCCCTGCCGCACCGGAAGGGGGCTTTTGGAGGGGCGAAACCCCTCCGAGCCTCCCTTCCAGGGAAACGTCTCATTGTAGTACTTAAAGGAACAGGTTATGTCCGAACGACACGGGTACACCGACGACGAGTGGGCGACCCTTATCGGCGCGCCGATTGCCGTGATCGCCGCGGTGATCGGCGCCAGTCCCAGCGGGCCGATCGGCATCTCGCAGGAAGTGGCCGCTGCCGTGCGCGCCTTTGAAGAAGCCGCCGAAACCCG
>JAOACN010000187.1 GCA_026417815.1 Chloroflexaceae bacterium
CCTCCACACCTCCACACCTCCACAGCTCCACGGCTCCACACCTCTACACCTCTCCCGGCCCGAGGGCGGTATACACCGCCCCGTCTGGTCTGAGCGTGCTCTGGTAGAGGATGGGCCGGCCGGCTTCCCACGCCAGGGCCGGTAGCGGTTCGGCGGCGCGCAGGGTCGCGGCCAGGGCGCGGATCTCTTCCGGGCGCGCGTCGTCGCGCAGGCGCCCGAGGGTGAGGTGGGGCGTGAAGGGTCGCGTTTCGGGTGCGAAGCCCAGCGGCGTTGTCACCGCGAAGACGGCGGAACGCAACCGATCAAGGGCGCCGATGTCACCGGCCACGCCGGCCCAGATCACCCGCGGCCGCTGAAGCCCGGGGAAGGCGCCAAGACCGCTAAGGGCCAGGTGAATGGGCGGCACGTCCAGTTCGGCGAGACCGGCAATCAAGGTGGGCGCCAGGGCCGCGCCGGTCTCGCCGAGGAACTGCAGGGTCAGGTGCATGCGCGCGGCGTCGGTCCAGCGCACCGGGGGCTTGCCGCGCCGCAACCGCTCCTGGGCCGCGGCCAGCGCCGCGCGCACCTGCTCGGGCAGGGGGAGGGCGATGAAGAGCCGCATTGCTCACCTGTCGCCAACCATGCGCGCCGGATCCTGACTGTCAACCAGTTCGCTGGTGGGGGTCAGGCGCGTGTAGGTGCCATCAGGATTGAGCACGCGCGCCCGGTAGTTGTCCGCCAGATAGGTCTGCAGCAGCGTATCGTGCACGTAGCGCATTAAGGCCGGATCTTCGACGGGAAAGACGGCTTCGACCCGCCGGTCGAGGTTGCGCTCCATCAAATCGGCGCTGCCCAGGTACACTTCGGGCTGGCCGCCATTGTGGAAGTAGTAGATGCGGTGGTGCTCCAGAAACGGCCCCACAATGCTCCGCACGCTGATGTTCTCGCTGAGTCCGGGAACACCGGGGCGGAGGCTGCACATCCCGCGCACGATCAGATCCACCTTCACGCCGGCCTGCGAGGCGCGGTACAGCGCGTTGATCATCGCCGTATCCACCAGCGCGTTCATCTTGAAGATCAGCCGTCCATCGCCGAAGGCGCGTTGCCGTTCGATTTCGCGCTTGATCAACCGTTTCAAGTTGGCCCGCAGCGTCACCGGCGCAACCAGCAGCTTACGGTACGTGTCCTGGCGGCTGTAGGCGGTCAGGTAGTTGAACAGGTCTACCACATCGGCCGTCACTTCGGGCCGGCAGGTGAGCATCCCCAGGTCGGTATAAATGCGCGCGGTCGTGGCGTTGTAGTTCCCGGTCCCCAGGTGGGCATAGCAGCGAATGCCGTCCTGCTCCTTGCGCACCACCAGGGCCAGTTTGGCGTGCACCTTCAACCCGAGCAACCCGTAGACCACATGCACGCCGGCCCGCTCCATCTGGCGCGCCCAGATGATGTTGTTTTCCTCATCGAAGCGGGCCTTCAGTTCTACAACCGCGGTCACCTGCTTGCCTTGCTCCCGAGCGTGCATCAGCGCCTTGACGATCGGCGAGTTGCTGCCGACGCGGTAGAGGGTCTGTTTAATCGCCAGCACGTCGGGGTCATCAGCGGCGGCCTGAATGAAGTCGATAATGGGCGAGAAGGAGTGATAGGGATGGTGCAGCAGAATATCACCGTGCTGGATGGCCTCGAAGATGTCGGCGTCATCGCGCAGGGCGTGCGGCAGCACCGGCACGTGGGGCGCGTCCTTCAGATCGGGGCGATCCAGGCGCAGCAGGCTCATCAGGTCGGCCAGGCCCAGGGGTCCCCGCACGGTGTACACGTCGGTCGGGCTGATCTTCAGATTGGTCACCAGCAACTGCACGATGCGCTCGGGCATCGAGTGGTCCACCTTCAGCCGCACCACCTCGCCGAAGCGCCGCCGCCGCACCCCCTGCTCGATAGTGGCCAGCAGGTCGTCGGCCTCGTCCTCCTCGATCTCCATATCGGCGTTGCGAATCACCCGAAATGGATAGCTTGCCCGCACGACGACGCCGGGGAACAGGGCATTAAGGTGAGCGGCGATCACCTGTTCAAGCCAGATAAAGCAGGCCTGGCGCCCGGCAGGCATGTCGCCGGGCGCTTCGCACAGTTCGGCCGGCAATTGCACCAGACGCGGCAGCACCTCGGGTACCTTGACCCGGGCGAACAGTTCGCCCTTCTCGCGATCCTGGATCACGACCGCCAGGTTGAGGCTGAGGTTCGAGATAAACGGGAAGGGCCGGCTACTGTCGAAGGCCAGCGGTGTGAGCACGGGAAAAACGTGCCGATGAAAGT
This sequence comes from Chloroflexaceae bacterium, assembly GCA_026417815.1. Classification (GTDB taxonomy): domain Bacteria; phylum Chloroflexota; class Chloroflexia; order Chloroflexales; family Chloroflexaceae; genus JACAEO01. The sequence continues at coordinate 2,284 of JAOACN010000187.1, forward strand.
ACGTGTCCACCCATTCACGCTGGCCGGGGTTGAGCTCGCTGTAGTCGTAGATGTATATGCCGTGCGCCCGCAGGTTCGGCAGCAGATCCTGTAGCAGGAGCTGGCGTTCTTCCTCCAGCAACGGCAGCAGTTCCCGGCGGATGGCCATCAGTTGCTCGGTTGGCGTCAGCCCATCGGGCGACTGCTTTCGCACTCCCGCGCTGATTTGCTGCTTGATCCCGCTGACGCGGATCATAAAAAACTCGTCCAGATTCGACGCGAAGATGGCCAGAAACTTGACCCGCTCCAGCAGGGGGTTGCGCGGGTCACGCGCCTCCTCAAGAACGCGCCGGTTGAACGCGATCCAGCTCAATTCACGGTTCAGGTAGGAACGCTCCACAGGCGCCAGCGTTACGGTGTCCACCTGTTGTTCGTCTATGGTCATACGGCGCTTCTCCTCGGGGCGCTTTTCCGCGTTCGGGACCAATGCTCACCCGTTCCTCGGGGGAGCACGTTCGGACCTGATTTCCAGGGGTGCGAGGCGTGTGTTTCGAGAACGTAGCGCAGAACAGCCTGGTCCGAAGAAGAATGGAGCAATACCGGTGTACGTGCTGCTATCCCGGCACGGTAATCCTGGCGGATGCAGTGGGAGAAAGGTATCTTACGGATTTTTTACGGATACATCTGGTAGTATATCCAAGGCTCCCGTTGCGGGCAAGAGGGATGTTCGTAATGGTCAGGGCGCTTGCACAGTCTTCGGGGCGGCGGAGGGGCTCCAGACCCCACCGCCGGAGACAGACCTTGCATCGGCCCTGTTCGTAACGGGCGACGCAATGGTCTGCCTGGCGCCTGCATGGCCGAATCCGCTGCTCTTTCCCGTTTATACCACCGTAATGACTTGCCAGGCCATGAACCGTCACTCTCCCGACATGGAAACACCAGCACGCCCCAGAGCTACCATCCTGGTCGTCGAGGACGACGCCGACATTGCCCGCTTGCTCCACACGTACCTCACCAGCCGGGGCTTTCACGTGCATGTCGCCACCCGCGGCCGAGAGGCCCTGGAGGTGTGCCGGGCCATGCTCCCCGACCTGGTGCTGCTCGACGTGCGCCTGCCCGACATCAGCGGCTACGAGGTCGGCATGGCCCTCCGCGCCGCGCCGGAGACCCAGAACATCCCCATCGTGGTGCTGACGGCCTTCAGTGAACGCGAGCACCGCCTTACCGCGCACAACCAGGTGCGGGCCGACTATTTGCTCGATAAGCCCTTCGATATCGAAGAACTCTACCTGGTCATCCGCAACCAGATTGACCAGGGACGGCGACGCGGCCATTACCACCCCGTCACCAACCTGCCCACCGGCGAACTGGTCAATGCCCGGCTGCGCGACTTGCTGGTCACCGATGGCTGGACGCTCGCGCTGCTGCGGATTGCGGGCTTCGAGCACTTTACCCAGCGCTACGGCGTGGTTGTGGGTGAAGACGTGCTTAAGTTCACCGCGCTGCTGCTCTGCGACGCCGTGCGCCAGTATGACGGGTGCGGCGCCTTCGTGGGCCAGATGGTCGTCGGGCCGTATTTTGTCCTCATCTCGCCGCCACCTGCGATCCCGGCGATCATTGCCGACCTCACGCGCCGCTTCGATGCGGACATCCGCCTGCACTACGGCTACCGCGATCTGCGCGAGGGCCGCTTTCCGCAGATGCTGCTGGCCGTCGCCACGATCGGCCCGGAAGACGGTCCGTTCAGCGACATCCGCGAACTCACCGAGGCCGCCGAGCGGCGGCTAATCGCTACGGCCACGAGCGATCAGGGACCTTCTTCCAATCCCCACTCACGCAACACTTCCAGCCAGTGATGGCTGGTCAAATCCATGTGCACCGGTGTCAGGCTGACGTGGCCCTCGGCCACCGCCGCGACATCGGTGCCATCATCGGCGTGATCCTCGGGCTCCGAGCCATCGATCCAGTAGTACGGCCGGCCCCTGGGGTCGTGGCGCACCACCAGTTCATCGCGGTACGAACGACGACCCAGGCGCGCGACGCGAATGCCGCGCACTTCCTCCGGAGGGCGCGCCGGCACGTTGAGGTTCAGCAGCACGCCCTGGGGCAGACCCCGATCGCGCACGTTCCGCACCAGCCGCACCAGCGCCGCCTGAGCCGCCCGGAAGTCCCAGGGGGCGTTTCTGGCCCGCAGTTGCGATACGGCGACGCCTGGCACCCCGAACATGATCCCTTCCATCGCTGCGGCGACGGTTCCGGAGTAGAGCACGTCCGTCCCCAGGTTGGCGCCCAGGTTGATCCCCGAGACCACCAGGTCGGGCTTCCGCGGCAACAGGCCCATAATCGCCAGCGCCACGCAATCGGCTGGCGTGCCGTCACAGATCAGCGCGGGGCTACCGTCAGCGAGCGCGCCTTCCCAGGCGCGCAGCGGGTCGAACAGCTTCCGATAATGGCCCGCCGCGCTCCAGTTGCGCTCAGGAGCCACTACGGCCACTTCCCCCACCTGGCTCAACGCCTCGCGCAGGGCCACCAATCCTTCGCTCTGGTAGCCGTCGTCGTTGGTGATAAGAATGTACATACAGAGGTGATACTTGACCGTGCATGGAAGGGCGCAGCCCTCTCAGACCCTTTTTCATACCGTTAGAGCGGGGCACAACGCCAATCCCCCCAGCAGGAGGGTCTGGGAGGGCGCAGCCCTCCCAGGAACACCCTTTTCCATTCCGTCGTTGTAAGGGAAACCCGTACCGGGACTGAGGCGAATAGAGCCACCCGGAGGGGTGTGAAGAAACCCGGTTTCCCCACACCCCTCCGTGAAACCGGCCATACCCGCAGGTGCTCACTCTTTCGGCAGATCGATATCGCTCAGGCGCACCGTCTTGCGACCCTGGAACTTGATCGTTTTCTGCCCTTCGCTGGAGAGCTGGCCGCTCTGTTCAAGATTCTTAATCTCTTGCTCCATGGTCTGCGCCAGTTCGAGTTCGCCCTGGTTCAGCAGGCGCGTCACGGCGCTCTTGAGCTTCTGAGTGGCGCCGGCCACGTCGCCCTGGGCCAGATCCTGCAGCGCCCGCGTCTGCAACTTGAAGGCGCTCACTTTCTCGACCACGTTCATAACCCCGGGATGGACCTGCTGGAGTTGTTGGGGATCATCGGTGAACGTGAGCAGCACATCAACGCGGTTCTTTTCGCCGCTGCGCCCCAGCGCCGGCACGTCGTAGCTCACCTCCGCCTGGCCAATGCGATACGTGCCGGCGGGGCGCTGGTCCACCAGCAGTTCGACCAGCAGGGTCCGGCCCGCGCCAGTTTCAAGTTCACCAAGGGGCACGCTGACCTCGCGATCCGAGAGGGGCCGGTACCCCAGGTTGCTGATAAGCGGCAGTACCTGCCAGACTGCCCGGGGCGTAATGCCCTGGACCAGCCGCAGGTTCAGGGCGGCGTTCTGCACGGCCACATTCTGGGCCCGCTGCACCGTGTTGCGGAAGTACTCGGTGATCTCATCGGGGCGCGCGATGTAATCAGCGGTGCCGCCGGAGCGATTGGCCATTTCGATCAGCAGGTCCTCGTTCCAGTCCTGGCCAACGCCAAGGGCGGTGATTGGCACGCCGAGCCGCCCCGCGTCATCGGCGCGCAGAAGGCACTCGTTTTCGTTTTCGGTCTGGCCATCGGTCAACAGCACCAGGCGCCGGATGGCGCCCGAACGGTCGCGGTTGATCTCGCGGAGCGCCCGATCAACCGCCGGGGCGATCTTGGTGCCGCCGGCGTCACGGATGCGTGCCACGCGCTCCTTGATCGCCCGCCGGTCCGTCACCGGCGCGGCGGGTACCAGCACCTCGGTGCGATGGTCGAAGATCACGATCGAAGCAATATCCTGCGCGTCCAGCAGGTCAATCGCCATACTGACCGCCTGGCGCACACGTTCGATCTTCTCCCCCTTCATCGAGCCTGAACGGTCGAGGACGAACCCGACGTTCACCGGCATGCGCACCTGGGCGAGAACCTGCGTCGGTTGCGCTTCGATTAACACATAGGCGACCTGCGCCGTCTGCGCTGGAAGGTACGGGCGCGCGAGGGTTGCCCGCAAGGTTACTTCACCGGCCATATCCGCTCCTCTCCGCTGGCGCTACCCTGCGCCAGCGGAGCCGTGAACCGTCTGTGTTCCACTGCCAGAGCCGCGCTTCGCCCCCACGATGGCGCGTCTTCGGCTCTACAGTATAGCATGTTCGTTGCTCGCTCCTCGGTAGCGGGCAGGGCCGATGGTGCCGGGTGGCCGCCCCGAACCTCACCGCCGGGGGCGAACGGTAAGGCCGAAGCGTCGGTGCAGCAGGTGCTTCGGCTCAACGAGCGCAATCCGGCAACGAAGCTCGGACCCGTACTACTCAGGGTCCCTCGATGGCTGCTGCGACTCCGAGATTAACACCTTATCCACCCGCAGCCCGTCCATATCCACCACTTCAAAGCGCCACCTGTCCCAGTGCACCACTTCGCCGGTGCTGGGAATCTTCCCCAGCAGGCTGATGACAAAGCCGGCGAGCGTGTCGAAGCGGTAGGTCTCTTCCTCGGGCAGTTCCTCCACATCGAGGAGCGCCTTGACCTCGTCAATTGCCAGTGTCCCCTCCACCAGGAGCGAGCCATCCTCCCGGCGCACGACCGGCGGAGTTGTGGCTTCGTCGAACTCGTCGGCGATTTCACCGACGATCTCTTCAAGCACATCCTCCAGGGTGACAACCCCTTCAATGCCGCCCAGTTCACCCACCACCAGGGCCATGTGGCGGCGACTCTTGCGGAAGGTGGCCAGGAGCGCAAAGGCACGGCTGTTCTCGGGCACGTAAAGCGGTGGTGAAACCACGTCGCGCACCCGCGCCCCCTCACCCTCGCGCCGGTAGAGCATCAGTAGATCCCGCACATGCACCACACCGACGATCTGGTCCGGCGAGTCCTGGTAGACCGGGAAGCGCGAGTAGCCGCTCTCCAGCACCCGGTCGAGCACCTCGCCCAGGGTCGCGTCGGCTTCGATCATCTCCACATCCCGCCGCGGGGTCATAATATGGCGCACGGCGCGGTCGCTGAACTTGAAGATGCTCTCGATGAACTCGCGCTCCTGCGGCTCAACCGTTCCCTCCTCGGCCCCCTCGCGCACCAGGGCGCGAATGTCCTCCTCCGTCACCTGGGCCTCCGGCGCCTTGCCCAGCCCGATGACCCGCAGGACCAGTTGGGTTGACACCGAGAGCAGCGCCACAATCGGGCTGGTCAGGCGGGCAATCAGGATCATCGGCCGCGCCGCCAGGGTGGCGTACAACTCGGACTTCAGCAGCGCCACCCGTTTGGGCACCAGTTCGCCGAAGACCAGGGTAAGATAGGTGATGAGCAACACCACCCCGAAAAAGGCCACCTGATCGGCATACGCCCCAATCCAGGGCCAGTCGCGGATGAATGGAGCGACCTGTCCCGCGATGCGGGCGCCACCGAACGCGCCGGTGAGGATGCCGATCAGCGTGATTCCGATCTGGACGGCCGAGAGGAACCGATTGGGATCATCCTGGAGTTGAAGCGCGGCCATGGCGCCCCGGTTGCCATCTTCGGCCTTTTGTTCAAGCCGGCCACGCTTCGCTCCCAGGATGGCAAGTTCCATACCCGCGAAGACGCCGTTGGCGAAGATCAGCGCCAGAATGATCGCGATCTCGGATACCATGGTTTGCCCAGCGCCTCGCGGCCAGGCCGCTGCGCTGAGAACGCTCCTTCCTTTTGCGTACTCTAAGGTGAAAAAAGGCCCCCCACACGAGGGTGTAGGAGGGCGCAGCCCTCCCAGAAAGGCTCTTTCTCGTCCCGTTGTCTTGTGGCGCAGGCGTACAGCGCCCCGGATCGGGGCAAGCAGTTTGCCCTGCCCTCCGTAACCGAGAGGGTCGCGCAGCCAGGTTGCCGCATCAACCAGCAATTCTGCTAGCGATAGTGCACGATCCGCAGGAAGCTCTCGGCCTTGAGCGAGGCTCCGCCAACCAGCGCGCCGTCAATATCCGGCTGAGCCATAAGGTCGTCAATGTTATCCGGTTTAACACTGCCGCCATACTGGATGCGCACCGCCTGCGCGACCGCGTCCCCGTACAACTCGGCGAGGGTGCGGCGAATGGCCAGATGCATCGCCTGCGCGTCGGCGGGAGTGGCGGTGTCGCCGGTGCCGATGGCCCAGATGGGCTCGTAGGCAATCACCACGTCGGCCATGTGCTCGGCGCTGACCCCCTCCAGGGCGGCCCGCACCTGTCCCGTCACGATCGGCTCGGCTTCGCCGGCATCACGTTGCGGCTTGCTCTCGCCCACGCAGACGATCGGGCGCAGACCGGCGGCGCGGGCGGCGTGCAGCTTGCGGTTGACGCCGGCATCGCTTTCACCGAAGTATTGCCGGCGCTCGCTGTGGCCGATGATCACGTACTTGCACCCCACGTCCACCAGCATACCCGGAGCGATTTCGCCGGTATAGGCCCCTTCGCGTTCGTGGTACACGTTCTGCGCCCCCAGGGCCACGCTGGTGCCCACCAGCAGCGGGCGCACGGCGTAGAGCGCCGTGAAAGGCGGACACACCACCACCTCGCGGTCGTTCCCCACGTTGAGCCCGCCGAGCAGCGCCTTCACCAGTTCGACGGCCTCACCCACGGTTTTGTACATTTTCCAGTTTCCGGCGATGATCGGTGTCCGCATGGTCGCACCCTCCTAGCTGCCCAACGACTACACCCGTATCACGAAGGTCAACAGCAAGCCGATGGCCACGGTCACCCCGAAGACCCGCCAGTCCCAGGCCAGCACCTTGGCGCCGTCGAAGGGGCCCGCGGGGATCATGTTGAACAGGCCGATCCAGGCGTTGATGCTGTACCCGATCCGCAGGACCACTTCGAGGGGCAGCCCCAGCACCACGATCCCCGGCGGGACGAGCCATAACGCTGCCACCAGAAAGAGCACCGCCAGCGCCAGATTGCTCGCGGGGCCGGCCAGGGCGATCAGGCCGCTCTGGCGGGGGGTGAGGTAACCCTGGTGCCACACTGCGCCCGGCGCGGCGATGAACACCCGCAGGAACGCCACGGCGATCGAGATCAGCAACCACGGATTATTGGCCACAAAATGGGCCGTCGCGCCGAAACGTCGCGCGACCGCCCGGTGCGCCAGTTCGTGCGCCACAAAGCCGACGCCGCAGGTCAGGGCCGCCGCCAGCAGCACGGGCCAGAAGGCCCGGTTGAGCACCTGTCCCCCCATGAGATAGATGGCAAAGGCCAGGGAGGTGCCGCTCCAGGCTTTCACCAGCTCCAGCGGCTCGTTTTTGCCTCGCAGACCGATGTCATCGGCCGGAGGGGTAAATATATCTCGCACGCGCTGCCCTTCTCCCTCTCCAGATGCCTGCGAATACTCATCAGCGTGCATTGTAGCATATCGGAGCGTGAAGGGCGCGTGGCGCGTTACGGAAGGCAGGGCTGCTGCACGGTCTCCGGGGCGGCCAGGCTGCCCCAAACCCCTACCGTGGGAAGCGGAGGTTGCCCTGGCCCTGTCACCGAAGGGTTACACCGCAGTTACCCCGTCAAAGCCGCGGGTAGCCTATACTCCCGCCATACACCGTAGCGTAGTAAACAGGAGGCCATCGTGACCGCGCCATTGCTGCACAACGATCTGATCCGTCGCGCCCGAGCCGCCGATCCTGAAGCCCTCGGCGCCATTTACGAGCACTACGGCCCGGCCATCTATCGCTACATTTATTTTCGGGTGGGTGACGCGGAACTGGCCCGCGACCTGCAAAGCGAAGTGTTCGTGCGGGTGCTGGAGGGCATTGACCGCTATGAGGATCGCGGGTGGTCGATCAGCGCCTGGCTCTACCGCATTGCCTATGCGCGCACCATTGACGCGCTGCGGCGGAAGGAGCGCCACGCGCAGGTCGATCTGGCGCCCGGGGATTTTGCTGCCAGTGGACCGGACACGGAGCTGGACGAGCAACTCAACCGCGCTGCCCTCCGACGCGCCTTTCCACGTCTTGGTCCCGGTCAGCGCAGGGTGCTCATGTTGCGCTACGTCTACGGCCTGAGCCTGGACGAGACGGCGCGCCAGATGGGCCGCAGCGTCGGTGCGATTAAGTCGCTCCAGCACCGCGCCATCGAGAACCTGCGCCGCCTGGTGCTGGAGGATCTGGGGGAGGCAGAGTGATTGGGAACCGCTCCGCTTAACTCTACTTTGTCACTTGCCGGAGTTACCGCTGCGAGGAGGTTCGGAGGGATGTGGCCCCTCCGAGCTTGCCTCTTCCTGGTGCGGCGCAGCAAAGCCGCACCGCACCAGGAAGCGGAGATCTTTAAGGGCCGCAGGCCCCTGCAACCCCGCCAGGGGCAAAGCGACAACGTAGAATTAAGAGGAGGGTATGGAAGGGATTTGCCCTCCCATACCCTCCCCGGAGACGCGCATTGAAGGTCAACGCTCCTTCAACACGCTCACCAGGTCGTCCAGCGACAGGGTCGAGAGGCGCCGGGGGGGCGCCTTGGCCGTGCCGCACAGCAGCAGACGCCGGCTCGGATGGAGGTACCAATCGGCGTCACCGTCGATCCGCTTGAGCGTCTGGTACACTGGCTTGAGATCCACGCTCGAACGGCGCTGCGCCGCGACGCCCATATAGCCCTGCCGATCGCGATAAGCGTACAGCACCGCCCCATGGCTGTACGCCAGGCGACTCGATCCGCCATCGTCGCTTTGCATGGCGATCCCCAGACCCCAGCGGGTCTGGAACTCTCGTCGTCGCTTGAATGCCTGTTCCAGGCGAACCTGGCGCAGCTCGTGTTCGTACCAGGCATCCAGGTTCGGCAGCATGGCCTGGGCCACGTGGTGGGGCCGGTTGGGGAACAGCGCATTGTAGCCGGCGATCAGGTCATTTATGTTGAAGAACACGGGCTGCCGTTCCGTAAACGCCTCGGCATTGTCAATGCGGGTCACCTGCTCCACCAGACGACGCAGCGCCTCATCGTCTGGCGCGAGCGCGCGGCGCACGAGTTCAGCGGCGCTCAGGGTCGGATCGGCGCTGTGGTGGTGATCGAAGCGTCCGCCCCCCGTATCCACGTGCACGATGAGCGGGTCGGCGTCGGCAGCAGCGTCGTTCAAGGTACGCCCGGCGGGAACAAAGGCAAGTTCCGCGTCAGCGGCGCCTCCAAAACGCACCAGAATCCAGATCGCCACCAGGCAGTCCAGATCGGGCGCCAGGTGGCCTACGATAATGTGTGGGGTGACCAAGGAACGTCCACTCACATTCTAGGACCCTCTCCGAACGTCCCGCCCTGGTTCGCCTCAGGGGGACCGGGTGGGGAAATCGGAACGGCACTTCTGGGATGATCGGGCGATCCTGGTGGGTACCGCGGAGTGGGGCGGGAAGGCGCAACCCTTCGCGCAACGATCCATACCATCCATCAAAATCAACGTGTCGCGCCACCAGGTTCAAATAATCTTTGAGACTTCAAGTATAACAGACAGGCACCCCTGTAGTCAATGAAATGTCATTTTCAGCATGGTATACTGCCCATCGGTACGGATCGTCCGACGTCCCAACCCAGGAGGTATTCGGTCCATGGCACTGATCGAACGCACAGGACCCACCCACGCCCACGAGGTGACGGTGGAGTGGTTACGGAGCATTCCCTACGTCATCCAGTCGCCGTATCGCCCGCCCACGATTGCCGGGGTGATTGTCAAAGATCTGACGGTGCATCTCGATGGCCGGGGCGACGTCATCGAACTCTGGAGTCGGCCGTGGGTGGACAGCGACGGTTTGCTGATGCCGGCGCACGTCTACCAGAGCGCCACGGATTATGGCGTAACCAAGTGCTGGCACCTGCACAATGAACATACCGACCAGTTCACGGTGACGCGCGGCAAAATGCAGGTTACGCTGGTGGATATTCGGCCTGACTCGCCCACCTTCGGCCACGTGAATTTGATCTTTCTTGGCAGCCAGAAGCCGCGCCTGATCAAGATTCCGCCAATGATTATGCACGGTTGGAAAGCCCTCTCGCGGCCCGAGGTCATCGTCGTCAACCTGCAATCCCACGTCTACGATGCTGCCGATGAGTTCAAGTTCCCCTGGGATTGTGTGCTGACCGAGGTCTGGGAGCCGCGCAACGGGTGACAGTCCCTTGAGCAGGAGGGGAAACCTGGTTTCCCCTCCTTCACCGTCCCGGCGGAGGGTGTGGGGGCCGCAGGCCCCCGAAGATTGTTCCTTTCTGGCGGGGCCCGACAAAGCCGTGCCCCACCAGGAAGGGGAAAGCTCGGAGGGATCTGGCCCCTCCGAATGACCTCGTAGCGACAGCGGCGGCAAGTGACAACGTAGCGGAAACGACCTTACCAGAGGGACGCTCAGGACCCCTGTTCCACCGCATACTCGATGTGTTCAAGGCGGGCGATGCGTCCGGCGCTGTCCACTTCAACGGCAATCACGTCAATGCGCCAGGCGCGGTCCTTGAGAGCCTCGCTCTCCGCCAGATATGCCTGAGCGACCTGTACCAGGCGTTGCGCCTTGCGCGTCGCCACCGTGGTTTCAGGAAAGACGGGTGCTGGGCCACGCGCCCGCCGCGTGCGCACCTCCACAAAAACGACCTGGTCGCCCTTTGTGGCAACCAGGTCAATTTCACCGGCGGAGCAACGCCAGTTTCGCGCGATGAGCGCAAAACCGTGTCGCTGCAAGTACGCTGCAGCGGCCAGTTCACCGAAACGCCCCAGCCTGGCCCTAGCCGAAGGCATACTTGCGCCAGACATCGTGGCGTTCGATTTCGCCCAGCAGGGCGAAGGCCACGTACTGCGGCTGGCGCGGCGTGGTCAGCAGTTGCATATTCGCCTGTTCAGGAGTGCGCCCGCCCTTGCGATGGTTGCATTCGCGGCACGCCGTCACCACATTGTCCCACGTTGTTGCGCCGCCTTGCGAGCGCGGGACCACGTGATCCATCGTCAATTGCGCGCGCCCGGGCTGCGCCCCGCAGTACTGGCAGGTTTCGCGGTCACGCGCAAACACGCCCCGTCGCGAGCAGGGCAATTTCATGCGGCGCGGAATGCGAATATAGCGCACGAGGCGGATAACAAGAGGTACGTCGAAACTGATCGACCGCGCGCGGAGTTGCTGTGTGGCGGCCTCAACCAACTCCGCCTTTTCCTGAAGCAGCAAGACGAGAGCTCGCCGAACCGAAATCAGTTGCAGCGGCTCGTAGCTGGCATTGAGAACAAGAACTCGTTGTCCCAAGGCACCCACCCCCTTAAGAACCGTTGTACGTGTACAAGGGCTCTTCGCGCGGGGGTAAGGGTGTCCCCCGGCTAGAGCGCCAGGCCCCTGGCCCGGCTGGCGGAGGAGACCGCACGGATGGCTCGCAACACAACGCTGCCCCCAACGCCGCCGCAGCGATCGTCGAGATGGGCAGGGCGGAGCCGCGCCGACGCCTGATCGAGGGCGTCATCACGACCGGGTTGATGTGTTCGGTGCCGCGCGTGGGCCATACTGCGCCAGTGTCCTGCAATGCCGCTCCGGTGAGTTCCGAAGCGCCCGCCGATGGTGGTGTCAATATAACAGTAACATAGATGGGCGCAGCTTGTCAATTTTGAATCGTTCACTTTCGATCGAGCAGGAAGGAAACCTGGTTTCCGCTTGCCCCTCACGAGGGTTGCGCCCGCGGCGGGTGCGCGCCTGACGAAGGCAGGACAGGTCTGCTGCTGCCGGCGGAACCGGGGGGTTACGGTGGGCGCGGCTCTCCGCGCCGCTCCCAGAGGGGTGCGCATCAGGCCCCGCGGCGAAACCATGTCTGAGTCGGCCATGCGCTGCGTGCAGACTGCCAGAGAAGCGTGTTCGGGAGAAGGGCCTTCCCGGAGCCTCCCTGACGCCCGGTCAGCGTGTCTGCCGGCGGGCGGCTTCGCTGAGGATCAGTTCGTCAATCAGCCGTTCGACGGGGGCCCGGTCGTCGGTAAAGGGCGCGTAGCGGGCCTGGGCCGGCGTAAAGGGCCGCACCGGCCCAAACCGCCCTTCGTTGAGCGCCCAGTACATCACCAGTTGCAGCGCCCGGTAGCGGGGCTCGCCCTCGGCCAGGGTCGCCATTGCTGCCGCGTTTTCGATGAAGTGTGCCGCGCCATCCCCCACTGGCGTGTTCACGCCCACCAGGAGGGCATTCGAAAAGCGGGTGTCGATCACGTAGACCTCCGGGAAGACCGCCAGCATGGTTGAGGCCAGGGCATTGACCAGTCGGTCATCGCCGCTGGCGGGCCGCCCGGCGTTGACCACGGCCACGCCACGCGGGTTGAGGCGCGCCCGCACTTCGCGGAAAAACTCCACCGTGGTCAGGTGAAACGGTACATAGGGTTGCTGGTAGGCGTCCATGCCGATCACGTCGTAGCGCCGGGGGGTGTTCGCCAGCCAGGCGCGCGCGTCCTGGGCATAGGTCGTGTAGCGCGGATAGGCCGGGTCCTGGTCCTCCATATCGAAGTAACGCCGGCCCATCTCGATGATTGCCGGGTCAATTTCCACGGCGTCAATCAGGGTCTCTGGCCCGTAAATGGCGAGGAACTGCTTGGGAATGCTGCCCGCCGCCGAGCCGAGCAGGGCCAGGCTGCCCACCTCCGTAGGGCGCATACCGGGGTAGACGTAGGGCGCCACGGCGAAATAATCCCACGGCCCACCATCGGTCAACAGGTCGAGCGGGTCGCCGGTCTGGCGATACTTCAGGCGATAGACCGAATGAATGGCCTGGCCTTCATTCAGAATCAACACCCGCCGTCGGTCCACTGTGCCCGATGTGTAACTGATCGTTTGCTCGGCTACCTGGATGTAGTTGTAGCTCGACTCGCGCTCGGCGATCAGCGTGCAGCCGCGGCAGTCAGCCGTCTTGATGGTTGGAACGAGGGTGAAGTGGAACAGGGCCATCCCGGCTACGCCCGCGAGCATGAGCAGGGCGCGCCAGTCGCGCAGCCCGATCGCGCCGAGCGCCACCAGGAAGCCGGCGAAGAGGAAGATCGTCATGCTGGTGCCAATGAGGGGGATCAGTACCAGCACGGTGAGAAAGGTGCCGACAATCGAGCCGATCGTGGAAAGGGCCGAAATCGTGCCCGCGGCTCGCCCTGCCTCGGCCACGCCCTGCCGGGCCTGGTGCAATTGCAGGCGCACGGCAAATGGCCCGACCGTGGCCATCAGGATCACCGGGGCGGCGAAGAGCAGAATGACCCCGACCAGGGCGCCCAGAAAGCCGCTCGCGGCGACGCCGCGCAGCGAGGATTGGGCCAGTTGCAGGAATGGCCGCGCCACCAGGGGCACGATCGCGGTGAGCAGCCCGGCCCAGGCGATCAGCCAGAAGAGCAGCCGGCGCTCGGGCCGCCGGTCGGCCAGGCGCCCGCCGAGCCAGTACCCCGCAGCGAGGTAGACCAGGGTCATGCCGATCACCACCGCCCAGATCGGTTGCGAGGCCCCGAAGAACGGCGCCAGCAGCCGCGGCATCACCATTTCCACGCCCAGGGTGCCCACCCCGGCGAGAAAGACGACGCTCAGCAGGAACCTATCGGTGCGTGGACCGGTCATAACCGTTGCCGTTTCGGCGCCTCGTTTTTCTTGAAGGGCGCGGCCCTCCTCAACCCTCCCCTTCGGCAGGGGCGATAGGGAAGTCTGGTTTCCCCGTTCTCGTCCAACCGGCTGTCAATAGTCTGTACGTGTTCACGCTTCTCCTGGGCGCGAGGGCATCATGGTCATTAAGAAATAAATCCGGTATAGCCCGCGCAGGCGGGCTTCGCAGCGGTAGCCCGCGGCTTCAGCCGCCGGGCTACCGGGCGAATACCGGTTTATATTTTTAATCTTCATCTTGCCCTCGAATCCTGACGAGGGCGTCCCGCCCTCGCTCCCAGGTCTGCGGAGTTCCCCCAACTCTGAACACGTACAATAGTCTGTGAACGCAGGTTGTCGGCAACTACCTGCCCCCTCCCCAACCCTCCCTCGCCGGGTGAGGGCGCCCGGCTCCTCCCCCAACGGGGGGAGGCTGGGAGGGGGGCGGAAATGCAAGGAAACTGCGTTCACGAACCAGTCAATCGTTTGGAGACAGGTTCTCAGCGGATCGCGTTCAGAATCAACCCCTGGAGCAACTGGATCAGCAGGATCGCCACCAGCGGCGAGAGGTCGATCATTCCGATGGTGGGCAGCACGCTGCGTATCGGCGCCAGAATCGGCTCGGTGATGTCGCGGAGGATCTGCGTCACCCGCATGTTGCCCAGCGGGTCGATCCACGAGACCAGCACCCGCCCGAGGATGGCAAACAGGAGCACTTGAAACAGCAGGCTGATAAACGTTACGAGAAAGCTGGACATAAGCTAAAACCTTTCTATGGGCGCCTATAACCGGGCGCGTGACACTGAGGTGGACCAGTGGGAGTTGGGGTGACTCGGGGTTCCCCTGCCCGCCAGAAGGCGCCGGAGGGCTACATGTCATCCTCGAGACGGGCCCGTACGGCGGCGGCATGAGCGAAAAGCCCCTCGGCCTCGGCGATCCGGCGCGCCGCTGGCCCGATTCGCGCGAGGGCAAGCTCATTTACCCCAATGAGCGAGATCACTTTGCGAAAGTCATCAACGTTCACTGGCGAGGCGTAGCGCGCCGTGCCCTCCGTGGGCATGATGTGCGAGGGGCCGGCGCAGTAGTCGCCCAGCACCTCGAAGGACTGCTCCCCAAGAAAGACGCCGCCCGCGTTACGCACCTTGCCGACGTGGGCCCACGGGTCGGCCAGCAGCAGGCAGAGATGCTCGGGGCCATAGGCGTTGGCCAGTTCGAAGGCCGTGTCTAGATCGGGAGTGATCACAACGGCGCCGCGCCGGCTGACGGCCTCGGCGGCGGCGCGGGCATTTGCCGCAGGCAGCGCCTCAAGCTGCCGGCCTACCTCGGCCTGCACCGCCCGCGCCAGTTCCGGCGCGTCGGTCAGCAGGATGGCGCTGGCCTCGACGTGCTCGGCCTGGGCGAGGAGATCGGCGGCGACGTAGCGCGGATCGGCCCTGCCGTCGGCGATAACCAGGGTCTCGGTTGGTCCGGGCAGGCTCTCGATTCCCACTGTGCCGAAGACGAGGCGCTTGGCCTGTATCACGTAGCGATTGCCCGGCCCGACGATTTTATCCACCCGCGGCACGCTCTCCGTGCCATAGGCGAGCGCGGCGATGGCCTGCGCGCCGCCCCCGGCGAAGACCCGGTCCACCCCGGCGATCCAGGCCGCGGCGAGCACCACGTCGGCCGGCTCGCCCGTTTCCCGCTGGGGCGGCGGACAGACCACAATCTCGCTTACGCCAGCG
>JAOACN010000190.1 GCA_026417815.1 Chloroflexaceae bacterium
ACCATAGGTGGAGAGGGGGGCAGGGGGGTGAGGATCGGAAGCGTATCGGAATACCGAAAACCCCTTCTCGCTCGAAAAACCCTACACCTGAGAGGAGGGAGGCGGGGGGGTTGAGGATCGCAAGCGCATTGGAATACCGAAAACCGCTGCTCGCCCAACAAATTCCACCCCTGAGAGGGTGTCCATAGCGTTTCTCGAAAAGGTTGATCCGTAACAATGGTGACACGAGCGCCGCGAGCCACACGGCTCAGTGTCCTCGGTGGATCAAGCATTCCGGTCAGTGCTCTACACCCGCCCGCGCAACTCGGCGTCCCGGCAGTCGCCGGTGATGCTGACCACGCCCAGCACCAGCAGGCCACACACAACGCAGACCAGGGGCAGCCAGGGAGCGGCCAGCGGTGGCAGGGCCGCCTGGAAGGCCGGGTTCTGCCCGTAGTGGAAGAGCAGCGCGCCCAGGGCTTGCAGAGCGAGGCCGCTCACCTGCAACGGGCGCAGCCGCGGGCCGAGGGCGCAGGAAAGCTCCTGGCCGCGAACGCGCCGCAGCAACGCCACGGCGGCGCCGCCCAGGGCCGTGGTCAGCGCCAGCCAGACCCAGCCGGCGCCCGGCGCCAGGCTCCGTTCCAGCCAGACGAGGATCGCGACGGCCACGACCAACCCCGGACCGCCCGCGACGAGCCAGGGGACAGTCGAACTGCTTGTGATCTGCTCGATGCGCATCGAACCCCTCCTCTGCGGAGTATAGCACAGGGCGGGCGAAATGTGTGAACGTGGGGAAACCCGGTTGTCCCACGCCTCCGCCCGCCGGGGCAGCCGCGCCCCTGCCGACCCGTCCCGCCACGGAGGGGCCGGCAGGGCGCAGGCCTCCCGAGAACCTCTGCCGTTCACCCTGGAGGGGTAAACCCCGGCCCACCGGGGCCTCTGGTACAATGTCGAGAAACGTTCCCGGCATGGTACCAGGGGAGGAAGAAGGAGCACGGCGATGTCCGAACCAGTGGATCTCTTACTTACCGGCGGAACCGTGGTGACGATGGACCCGGCCTGGACGGTCGTCCCCGAGGGGGCGGTGGCGGTGCGCGGGCGCGAGATCGTCGCCGTGGGGCCGGCGGGTGAACTGGCGCGGCGCTACGCTGCCCGCGAGACGATAGATTGCACCGGCTGCGCGGTAATCCCCGGCCTGATCAACGGCCACGCCCACGTGCCCATGAGCCTGCTGCGGGGTATGACCGCTGACCAGCAACTCGATGTCTGGCTCTTCGGCTATATGTTCCCGGTGGAGAGCAAGTTCGTGGACGAGGAGTTCTCCTACGTCGGCACGCTGCTCTCTTGCGCCGAGATGCTGCGCGGCGGCACGACGACCTTCGTGGACATGTACTACTTCGAGGAGCAGGTGGCGCGGGCGGCCGAAGAGGCCGGTATGCGCGCCATCTGCGGCCAGACGGTGATGCGCCTGCCCACCCCCGACGCCGCCTCGTTCGACGAGGGCCTGGAGCGCGCGCGGCGCTTCATCGAGGAGTGGTCCGGACACGAGCGGATCGTGCCCACGGTCGCGCCCCACGCGCCCTACACCTGCACCGACCGGATCTACCAGGAGGCGGCGGCGCTGTGCCGCAAGTACGGCGTGCCGCTGATCACCCATCTCTCGGAGACCGCCCGCGAGGTGGAGGAGAGCATTCGCGAGCGCGAGGTGACGCCCATCCGCTACGCCCGGCGCGTCGGGGCCTTCGATGTGCCCTGCATCGCCGCCCATTGCACCCACGCCACCGAAGACGACATTCGCCTGCTGCGCGAGGCCCGCGCCGGGGCCGTGCCCTGCCCCACCAGCAACCTCAAGCTCGCCAGCGGCATCGCACCCTACAAGCGCCTGATTGACGCCGGCGTGCGCACCGGTCTGGGCACCGATGGCCCGGCCTCCAACGACGACCAGGATATGTTCACCGAGATCCAGTTGGCGGCCCTGCTCCCCAAAGGCGTCAGCGGCGACCCGACCGCGGTGCCCGCCCGCGAGGCCCTGGCGCTGGCAACCTGCTGGGGGGCGCGCGCCGTGCATCTGGAGCACCTGGTGGGGTCGCTGGAGCCCCACAAGCGCGCCGACATTGCTGTGGTGGAACTCGGCAAGCTCCACAGCGCGCCGCGCTACTTCTACAGCCCCGAGGCAATCTACTCGCACCTGGTCTACGGCGCCCGCGCCGCCGATGTGCGCCACGTGCTGGTTGATGGGCGGGTGCTGGTGCGCGACCGCGCCCTGCTGACCCTCGACGAGGAGGCCATCCTGGCCCGCGCCCAGGCCATCTCGGCGCGCATTGACGAGTTTCTGGCCTCTCGCGAACGCAACCTGATGGCCAAGATCCTGGCCCTCGGCGGGGTGCAGCAGGCCGAGATCTTCGAGATCCAGGTCAAGGCGCGCCTCGGTCCCGATAGCGAGGACAAAGTGCGCCGCATCCTCGAAGATCCGCGGGTGACGATCACCAAGACCAGTATTCGCACCCAGTACGATACGTATTTTTTGTTCAAGAATCGTGAACGTATTCGCATTCGCGAGGATCACCGCACCGACCCCGGCGCGCGCCCGGAACCGAAGTACACCATTACCCTGATGGCTGAGGCCATCCGCGGCGAGTACCCCCACGCCATCGTGCTCTCCCGCGCCCGCTACACCGCCCCCGCCGACCACACCGTGCGCTTCTACCGCGAGTACTTTCAGCCCGACAAGGTGGTCGAGCTGGAGAAGCGCCGGCGGCGCTGGCGGATCATGTACCGCGAGCACGATTTCGCCATCAATCTCGATACCCTTCTGGGCGGCAGCGACTCCGGCCCCTATCTGGAGATCAAGAGCCGCACCTGGAGCAGCCGCGACGCCGCCGAACGCGCCGCGTTGATCGGCGAACTCCTCGCCATTGCCGGCGTGGACGAACGCGATCTGGTGAATCAAGAATACGTGGAGATGGCGTGAGCGGTGTGGAGGTGTGGAGGTGTGGAGGTGTGGAGGTGTGGAGGTGTGGAGGTGTGGAGG
>JAOACN010000192.1 GCA_026417815.1 Chloroflexaceae bacterium
GTCGCACACGACGTGCAGCACGTTGCCCCCTCCGAGAGCGTAGCCCGCCACCAGGGCGATGACCGGCTTGGGTATGATGCGAATGAGGCGTTGCAGGTCCAGCACATTGAGCCGCGGAATATCGTCCTGCCCGATGTAGCCGCCCTCGCCGCGCACGGTCTGGTCGCCGCCGGAGCAGAACGCCTTGTCGCCGGCGCCAGTGAAGAGAATGACGCCGATGCGTTCGTCGTCGCGGGCGCGCGCGAAGGCGTCGAGCAGTTCAACCACCGTTTCAGGACGGAAAGCATTGCGCTTCTCGGGGCGATTGATGGTGATTTTGGCGATTCCTTCGCCCGCCGCATCGTGTTCGTAGATGATGTCGGTGTAGGTGCCCGCGCTGATCCACTCGATAGGCATACGTGTATTCCTTGCTTCAATTCTAAAGGTGAACGTGGAGAAACCAGGTTTCCCCACGTTATGACGATTAAGAATTTAATCCGGTATAGCCCGCGCAGGCGGGCTTCGCAGCGGTAGCCCGCGGCTTTAGCCGCCGGGCTAGAGCTCTACTCTGTCACTTTGCCGCTGGCAGGGGTTGCGGGGGCCTGCGGCCCCCTCCGAACCTCCTCCCAGCGGAAGTCGCGGCAAGTGACATGTGATGCAACCAGCCTGGCCCGCCGCAAGCCCCGGGGGAGGGTCTGGGAAGGCGCAGCCCGCTCAAAAACTCTCTCCCTCCCCGGGGTGTGCGGCGAAGCCGCGGAGGAGGTCAACCTACCGTATTCCCTGTTATGTATCCTACCACAAGATCCCGGAAGGCTTCGGGCTGCTCCAGGTGGACGGTGTGGCCGGCGCCGGGCACGATCACCTGGCGGGCCAGGGGCATGGCCGCCGCCATACGCGCGCCGATGGCAACGTATTTTTCGTCGAGTTCGCCGCTGATGATCAGCGCCGGGACGCGCATCGCCGGCAGGTCGGCCCAGAGGCTGCGCTGGCGCCCCGCGCCCATCCCCCGCAGGCTGTTGGCGTAACCCGTGGCGCTCCCGCGCAGCCGGCGCTCCCGCAGGGCGGCGCGCGCGGCCTCCGGCAGACGGGCCTGGCTGG
Source organism: Chloroflexaceae bacterium (assembly GCA_026417815.1). Lineage (GTDB taxonomy): Bacteria > Chloroflexota > Chloroflexia > Chloroflexales > Chloroflexaceae > JACAEO01. The sequence goes on from JAOACN010000192.1 coordinate 1,078, forward strand.
CAAACAGGGGCAGGCTGGCCCAGTGGTCCACGAACCACTCCAGACCCTCCTGTTCGATGCGCGCGGCGAGGGCCTCGTCGGCGGCGGCGCGGGCGGCCCGCTCGGCGGGGTCCTCGATGCCCGGCGAGGCGCTTTCGAGGACCAACGCGCGCACCCGCGCCGGGGCCGTCGCGGCGAGGTGCAGGGCCACCCGCCCGCCCATCGAGTAGCCCAGAATATCGCAGGCGGCGTGGCCCAGATGGTCGAGCAGCGCCAGCAGATCGGCAACGGTCCGCTCCATCGTGTAGCAGGAGGGATCGGCAGGAGCCGGCGCGCGCCCGTGGCCCGGCAGGTCCACAGCGATGACCTGGCGCAACGGCGCCAGCGCGGGGATAAGCCCGGCCCGCTCCTCGGCGCTGCCGGTGAAGCCGTGCAGCAGCAGCAGCGGCGGGCCGTGGCCGGTCAGCGTGTATGGCGGGAAGCGAGGCTGATCTGTTTCTTTCGCTGGCATACCGCCCTGTGGGGGTGTGGAGGTGTGGAGGTGTGGAGGTGTGGAGGTGTGGAGGTGTGGAGGTGTGGAGG
>JAOACN010000193.1 GCA_026417815.1 Chloroflexaceae bacterium
CCTCCACACCTCCACACCTCACGCCCGGGCCTTGAGCCAGTTGGCGATCGTGGGGGCCAGGTCGCGCTGGGCCTTGCCGCTGACGTACATGCCGATGTGCCCGACGGGGAAGGCGCACAGGGTGTAGTCGGACGTGCCCACGTGCTCGCCGAGGGCGATGGTCGAGGGCGGCGGCACCAGGTGGTCCTGCTCGGCGTAGATGTTGAGCACCGGCATCGTCAGCCGGCGCAGGTCAATCCGGCGCCCGCCGATCTCGGCCTCGCCGCGGACCAGCTTGTTTTCGTGGAAGAAGTCCTTCACGAACTGCCGGAAGGCCTCGCCTGCCAGGTCCGGGCTATCGAAGATCCACTTCTCCATGCGCAGGAAGTTGAGCAGCTTCTGCTCGTCGTCCATCACTTCCAGGGCGTCCAGGTACTTCTGGAAGTTAAGCTGGAGCGGTTTGAGCATCACGAAGCCGAAGTTCATCAACTCGCCGGGGATGTTGCCGGTAGCCTCCACGAGACTGTCCACATCGAGACCCAGCCCCCACAGGTTCAGCAGGCCGCTGCGGCCCTCCTGGGTGGCGTGGAAGTCAATCGGCGCAACCATGACCGTCAGGTTCTTCACCTTCTCGGGGTAGAGTGCGGCGTAGCAGACCGAGAAGGTGCCCCCCTGGCAGATACCGAGCAGGTTGATCTTCTCCAGGCCGTGCCGCTCGCGCACCACGTCCACGCAGGTGTCGAGGTAGCCGGCGATGTAGTCTTCGAGGGTCAGGTAGCGGTCGGCCCGGGAGGGGTAACCCCAGTCGATCAGGTAGACATCCATGCCCTGGGCCAGCAGGTTGCGCACCAGGGAACGGTCGGGCTGCAGGTCGGCCACGGCGGGGCGGTTGACCAGGGCGTACACGATCAGGATAGGAATCGGAAACGGCCGCTCGACCACGGGGAGGTAGTGGTAGAGCACCAGCTTATCCTCGCGGTAGACCGGCTCTTTCGGCGTTGTGCCCACCTGAATGTCCTCGTGGCGCATACGGCTCAGGGTGCGCATGCCCTCCACGAGCTTACGGTGCATCTCGGTCAGTTCGTGGAGCGTTTCAACCGGGTTGAGTTGAATCGGAGATTGGCTCATGACGGGTCTCCTGGAAATGACTGCGGGGAAACCGGGTTTCCCCACGCCCCTGCCTGCCGTCTACGGCGTCTTCTTGCGGGTGGGGGCGCGCCGGGCCGGAGTTTCGCGCGCCTCGCGCAGTTCCTTGCGCAGCGCCCGCACCTCCTTGCGCAACTCGTAGACGTTGCGGTGCACCTCGTCAATCTCGCTGCGTGTCGGCACGTAGCTCGCCCGCAGACCGAACTCGACGATCTGTTGCTCGTGGAGGCGATAGCGCATCGCGGCGTTGAACAACTGGCGCTGGGCCTGCAGGAAGGTCTCGCCGGAGAAGGCCGCCTCCAACTGCCGGTCGGCCACGCTGGTCCAGAACTGGAGCAGTTCGTGCAGGCTCTGGATGGGCCGGTCGGCCTGCGCGCGCTCGGCCAGCCCGCGGAACACCTCCTCGAACACGTCGGTCCAGATATTGGCGACGACCAGTTGAAAATGGGCGCTGGCGCGGCGCAGTTCGGCCCACGCCTCGAAGCCGCGCAGCACCTTCTCTTCCAGTTCGCGGGAGAAGCCCATGCGCGGGCTTTCGAGCAGCCGCCCGAACGAGCGTTCGTAGGCGTCCCAGTAGAGGCTGGTCAGTTCCAGCAAGGCGCTGCCGCCCGGAGGCGCGCCCGGAGCCTGGCGCAGCGCCTCGGCCCAGGGCCGGGTGAGTTGCTGCATCTCCTCCAGGTAGAGCCGCCAGAGTTCGCCACTCTCCTGGACCGCGCGGGCCAGGGTGGCGGGTTCGGGGAAGAACTGATGCCGCAGTTGCTCGGCGGCCTCGCGCAGCGCCCGCGTCTGGTCCTCGCCAGCGGCGAGCCGCGGGGTCAGGTTCTGCCAGGAGCGCGAAAGCTGCTCGATCACCTGCAGCATGGTCGTCTGGGCACTCATCAACTGGCGCGACATTGTCTGGGCGAAGGGGTCGGCCCCGGTGAGCCAGGCGGTGAAGCCCTGGGTCGCGGCCTGTTGCCACTGGGCGATCATCTGCGGGAGAGCGGGGGGGGCCTGGTCGTCGGTCGCGCCGTACAGCCGTTGCCAGGTCTGCCGCTGCGCGTCGAGCCAGAAGTCCATGAGGGTGCGGGGCGGTTCCACCGATGCCATACACGCTCCTCCTTACCGGCCCCGCCGGGCCGGATACAGGCGATGAGCGATAGTATAGCATTTTGGAGCGAAGGCTGCTCAGGGGGGGACCTGCCAGGAGGGGCAACCCTCGAGGTTGCCCCTCCTGGCAGCAGTCTGTAAAGTAGGTTTCCTGGCATTTCCGCCCCCCTCCCAGCCTCCCCCCGTTGGGGGGAGGCGCCGGGCGCCCTCCCCCAGCGGGGGAGGGTTGGGGAGGGGGCGGGGTTCAGGGAAAGACTTTGTTCACAGACTAATAAGGTTCCTCGGACCTGCCAGAAGGCCCCTTTGCCTACCCTCGATGGACCAGCAGCCGCAGGCCGTTCAACACCACCAGGATGGTGCTGCCCTCGTGGCCGACCACGCCCAGGGGCAGGGGCACGCCGATGGTGAGCGTCAACGTCACCAGCATCACCACCACGGCGAAGGCAAAGATGATGTTCTGCCAGACGATGCGCTGGGCGCGCCGGCTGAGGCCCACGGCGTAGACGATGGCCCCCAGGTCGTCGCGCATCAGCACCACATCGGCGGTTTCGAGGGCCGCATCGGTGCCGGCGGCGCCCATGGCGATGCCGACGGTGGCGCTGGCCAGCGCCGGCGCGTCGTTGACGCCGTCGCCCACCATGGCCGTGGGGCCGTAGGCGGCGCCCAGTTCACTGACGATACGCACCTTGTCTTCGGGCATCAGGCCGGCATGCACCTCGTCCACCCCCAGGCGGCGCCCGACGGCCTGGGCCACGCGGGGGTTGTCGCCGGTGAGCATGACGATGCGCTCGATGCCCCTGGCCCGCAGGGCGCGGATCTGCGCGGCGGCGTCTTCGCGCTCGCGGTCCATCACCGTCACCAGGCCGAGCCACTGCTCGCCGCGGCGGGCCACCAGCACGCTGCCGCGCCCCTCGTCAGCGAGCCGGTCGAACTCGGCCAGCATCGCCTCGGGGATCGGCGTCCCCACGTGCTCGAAGAGTCGTGGCG
>JAOACN010000218.1 GCA_026417815.1 Chloroflexaceae bacterium
CAGATGTGTATAAGAGACAGGTCCAGGGGGCGCTGCGCAACCTGGAGCGCATGGCCATGATCGGCCTGGCGGCGGAGGCCAGCGGCGGCGGGCAGGCGGCGGCCCAGATCGTGCGCGGGCTGATCACCTCGGACGTCGTCAGCCTGATAGTGGTGCAGATTGGCCGCACACCTCGCGGGCGCCGGGCCGTGGTGGCCATCGAGGAAGTGTTGCGCCAGGGCGCCCAGGGTCAGAGCGGCGATGTGTTTCCCACCAATCCCCTCTTCCGCTACGACACCCACGCGGACTGCCTGTTGCGTGTGGGAACCGTCAACGGCGCCTGGGGGCTGGGTCGCCTGTAGCCTCGGTTGGAGGGTCCGGGCGAGCGCAGCCCCCCGGAAAACCTCTTTCTCATCGCGGTTCGCGGCAAACTGGCAAGTAGAGCAGGTCCTTTCGTGGAGGAAGGTACATGGAACTGGTGATCTTCTCGGCCATGGACGGATTGCAGACGCAGCTTGAGCAGTACGGCGATCTGGCCATCCTGGCCCCTTCGCGGCTGGAGCAGGTGGTTCGCTTGCTGGAAGACGACCACCCCCCCGAGGCGCTGTACCTTGACGATACGCGCCCGGCGGCGCTGCCCGACCTCTGGCGCGTCATCACCCTGGCGCGCCGGGTGGGCGCGCGGGTGCTGGTGAACTTTAGCGGGCCGACCCGTGGGGCCCTCAACGATGCCCAGGCCGCCGGTCTGCCGGCCTTCAGCGAGCGCGACCCGGCCCGCGTCGCGGCCTGGCTCGCTGAACAACTGCGCCTGGACCGCGCCGCGCCTCCGCGCCTGGCGATGGTCGCCATTGGCGCAGCCAAGGGCGGCATTGGCAAGACCTTCGCCACCAGCGTGCTGGCGGAGGGCCTGCGCCGCCGCGGGTTGCGCGTGCTGGTGTGGGATAGCGACATCTCTAACCCCGGTCTGGTGCCGGCGTTCCGCATCCCCTCCAGCGCGCCGTCTTACCTGCACCTCATCCAGCGCGGTCCGGCCCACTGGGGGCCCGATGGCATCCGGCCCTTTATCTACCAGCCCGAGCACACGCGCGGCAGCGCGACGGGCTGGGGCGCGATCGATTTCCTGATCGGCTCGCACGCGGTGGCGCGGGCCGAAAACGATGTGCGGCTGCCCGACTGGCAGGGCTTCTACGAAGGCGTCGCCCGTCTGGAGGGGTACGATCTGGTGCTGATTGACACACCGCCCGATTACCTGCGCCGCCCGTATGCCACCCACGTGCTCCAGCGCGGTGGCGCGGTGGTGCTCCCCGCGCCGCCCGGCGCGCGCGAGCGGATGGGCGTTGGCCACCTGCTTGACCATCTGCGCGAGCACGCCCCGGACCGCCTGGAGCGGTGCATGCTGCTCTTCATGGAGCCGGAACGGGGAGTAACGGCGACGGTAAAGGAAGTGGCGGCGCTCTTTGCCCGGCGCTACCCCCAGGTGAGCAGCCTGGGCGCCCTGCCCCGCGCTCCCCGGCTCGCCAGCCTGGCCGATGAGCACGACGGGTACATCTCGATGCTCGACATCGGGCCGCACGGCCCCTTTGCCGCCGCCGTGCATCAGGTGGTGAACACCCTCTGCGGGCGGCTGGGGCTGACGCCGACCCTGCCAATGCCGCGCTCGGGCCTCTGGGCGCGCCTCAACGCCCGGCTGCGCGGTGAGGGCGCCCTGGCCCCCCGTTCGCCCGCCGTCGCCTGAGCGGATGCGTCCGGCACGGGCCGGAGGTCGTGGCAGGGGCGTGGGGAAACCTGCGTTCCTCGCCCCCTTCCAACCGGCTATGTCCAATCGGAAATCTAACATCGGCAATCCGAAATCACTCTACGCCAGGAGTTGACATGTCCACATCCCCCCACCGGCCCCTGCTGGTGGTCGAAGACGGCGGTCTCGCCGCCCTGAGGCCCGAGCCGGCCCGGGCGCGAACCTCCACGCCGCTTAATGACCCCAACATCCTGCAAGTGGTGCGCGATGCCCTCCGCGACCGCATCAGCGCCGAACTGCTTGATCCGGTGGCCCCCGCCACTACCCGCAATCCCGAAGTGTTGCGGGTGCTCCGGGCCGAGATCGGCGCGCAGATCGAACGGGGCTACGGCCCCCTGCGGGACCTGCCGACTGACGAACGCAGCCTGCTGCGGCTCTTCCAGGACGCCCTCGGCTGGGGGCCGGCCCAGCCCTACCTCGACGATGAGCGCGTCCAGGAAGTAAAAATCATCGGTGACGTGATTATGGTGCAGGAGGAAGGCGGCGACTTCACCATCGCGCCCGAACGCTTCCCCAATCCGCGCGAGGCCCTTGACCGGGCCTTGCTGCTCGCCGCGCGACTCAACGTGCCCCTGGATCGTTCGCGTCCCCAGGACACGCTGCCGCTGGCCCACGGCACGCGCATGCACGTCACCATCCCGCCCTGCACCCCCGAGGACACGGCGCTGATCTGCATCCGGCGGGGGCGCCGCCACGCCTGGCGCCTCGATGACGTGCTCCGGCGCGACGCCTGCAGCCCCGCGGTCGGCGACCTGCTCCGGCTGCTGGTGCGCGCCCGCTGCTCGTTTCTCATCGCTGGCGAGACCGGCAGCGGCAAAACCGCCCTGCTGGAGGCGATCGTCAATTCCTGGCCCGGCGAGCCGCACGTCATTACCATCGAGGACAACACCCTGGAGATCAACGTGCGCCATCGGGCCTGGACCCGCGAGCTCGTTCAGACGGCGGTCGAGCGGGGCGCCTTTGGGCGCGCCGCCCGCGAGGTGCTGCGGCAGACCCCCTCGCTCGTCGCGCCGGGTGAAATCCGCGCCGAAGAGGCCGGGGCCATTCTCGCGGTGGCGGTGAGCGGGCACGCCGTGGTCACGACCATTCACGCCCGTTCCGCCGCCCGCGCGGTGCAGAGATTCGCCGACTGCGCGGCCATGCCCGGCGCCTACATCTACGAGGGTCGCCGCGACAATGCGCTCGAGGACCTCTGCGACAACTTCCACGTGGTCATCCACCTGGAAAAAACCGCGGGCCGCCGCTACATCAGCGAGGTCGCGCTCCTCGACGGCGCCGAGGCCGGCGGCGAGCGGCCACGCCCGCGGCTCATCGAACTGGCCCGCGCCGAGGTCGCAGGCGACGACCTGACCTGGCGCGTCGCCGCCCGTGTCGAGGGCCAGAGCCTGGTCTGGGACGGCCCCGAGCGCACTCCCGCGGCGCTGCGGCGCCGGCTGGAGTTGCTGCGCCTCCAGACGCCCACGGCGGTTGCCGCTACCGGGCAGGCAGCGGTGGAAACCAGCGTTACCCGCGCCGATACTGCGACGAGCGCTGGCGAGACCGCGCAGGCCCTGGCGATCCTCGAACGGGCCTGGCGCGACCGGCGTGATGAGCGGCTGGTTGCCGCCGCGCAACGGGCCATCCAGACCGACCTGAGCCTGGCGCAACGTCTGGCCGGGCAGGCCCGGGCCGCCGAAGCGGCGGTGCGGGAGGCGTTGACTGCCCGCAACTGGCCGGAGGCGCGCGCCGCCTACACGGCGCTTGCCGCCAGCCTGCCGCTCTTCGCCGCCCATACGCCCCCGGGCGGCTGGGCGGCCCTCGAAGCCCTGATCGCCACGGGTGAGGAGAACGACCGCCTGGCCGGCGAACGGGTCGCGCAGGCCCGCGCGGCCCTGGAGCGTTCGCGCCCCCGTGATGCCGCCGACCTGCTCGCGCCGCTCGACCCGGGCCACCTCTCGCCGCCGCTCGCGCTGGAGGTGCTCCAGACACGGCGCGAGGCCCTGCTGGCCCTGCAGGCAAGCGGCGAGATTGGAGCGGCGGCCCTGGCCCCGGTAGAGGCGGCCATCAGCGCCCTTGAGCAAAGGAGGAACTCGTGAACCCGCTTACCACCCATCCCCAATCGGCCTGGCTGGTAACGGCAACCGCGCCGGCCCTGGCCGCCGCGGCGATCCTCATCATCGCCTTGATGCTGCGCCGACCCCTGGCGCTCCTCGTGGCCGAAGCGCGCAGCCGACGGCGTCCGCCGGCCGTCCAGACCATCGCGCCGGCTCTGGTCTGGACGCCCGACACCCTCGCCCCTGAGCGCCTGGTGGCCTGGTGCCTGGGGCTTGCCCTGGGTCTGGCGGTGGCGCTTGCGCTGATCGCGCCCCTGCACCTGGCCCTGTTGCTGGGCGCCCCCCTGACGGTCCTGGCCGGCTGGGGGCTGCTCGTTGTCGCAGAGCGCCGCTACGTGGCCCGCCTGGAATCGGAACTGACGGCGGCGGTAGGCCGCCTGGGCGCGTTGCTCAAAGGCGGGGCCAGTCTGCGCACCGCCCTGGAGCAGATCGTCGCCGAGTTGCCCGCCGGCCCCCTGCGCGCCGAGTGGAGCTTCCTGATCACCCGTCAGGGGGCGCCCCTGAACGACGGCATCGCCACCCCTCAGCAGGTCATTGCCGCCCTGGCCGATCAGACCCCCTCGCGCCGCCATGCCACCCTGCTCAACCACCTGGGAGCAGCGGCGGCCCAGC
>JAOACN010000258.1 GCA_026417815.1 Chloroflexaceae bacterium
GTGGAGAGGGAGGGGGCGCCGAGCGCAGCGAGGCGGGGGAGGGCGTGGAAGCCAAAACCTCAGGATAGGCTATGTCTCTCTCTGAAGCCTTTCGCGTGGCCTGGGAGGCCATGTCCAGCAACAAGTTGCGTTCCCTGCTGACGATGCTCGGCATCATCATTGGCGTGGGCGCGGTGGTGGGCATGCTGGCCATCGGCGATGGCTACTCGCGCTGGGTTGACGCCGAGGTCGAGCGCCTGGGCCTGGGCACATTTTATGTCAATCCAACGGTGGACAGCCCCGACCCCGATGAGCCACTGGAACCCCGGCTCACCGCCGCCGACGCCGAGGCAATGATGGCGCCGGGGCGCGCGCCGGCGGTAGAGTTCGTAGTGGTGGAACTGAGCCGCAGCGGCGTGGTCAGCGCCGGGGGCGAACGCTACCTCTTCGGCATCAAGGGCGTGACGCCGACCTATTTTGCCGTGGGCGCGCAGGAGCTGGGTGACGGGCGCTGGTTCGATGCCCAGGAGGAGCAGAGCGCCGCCCGGGTGGCGGTGATCGGCAAGACGGTGGCCGAGACACTCTTCGGAAGCATCGAGGGGGCCGTGGGCCGCCGGATTACCGTCAATGGCGTGCAGTTCGAGGTTGTCGGGGTCTCTACCACCAGGCAAAGCCAGGCCGCAGGCGCGGTGGGCCGTTTCGGCGACCCGGGCGAGCAGGTCTATCTGCCCTACAGCACTGCCCGCGACCGCCTCTTCCGCAATGACGTGACCCCGCGGGTGGACGTCTCTACCATGACCGTGAAGGCCCGCGACCCGCTCAGTGTGGACGAGGCCATCCGCCAGGTGACGCTGGTGCTGCGTGAGGAGCACCGCCTGACGTATCAGCCCAACGACTTTTCCATCACCAACCCGGCGCAGCTTGCCAACCAGTTTCGCGCGGTGCGGGTGGGATTCAGCGCCTTTCTGGGAACCATCGGCGGGATCTCGCTCCTGGTGGGGGGGATCGGGATCATGAACATCATGCTGGTGAGCGTGGCCCAGCGCACGCGCGAGATCGGGCTGCGGAAGGCCGTGGGGGCGAAACGCCGCGACATTCTGCTCCAGTTTTTGATCGAGGCCGTCGTGCTCTGCCTCTTCGGCGGGTTGCTCGGCGTCGGGCTGGGCTATCTGCTCTCGCTGCTCGGCAACGTCTTCCTGGCCAGCCTGTCACCCAACGGCGGGCTGCGGACGAATGTCTCACTCTTCGCCGTGGTGCTGGCCACGTCAATCTCGGTGGGTGTCGGGCTGTTTTTCGGCCTCTTCCCCGCGATGCGCGCGGCGCGCCTCGACCCGATCGCCGCGCTACGCAATGAGTAGATTGTTCTTTCAATACGAATTGGCATGAGACATGGTCTCACCGCTCGGCCCGATGTGTCCCCGTTGGGGTGCGGAGGGCACAACCTGCGGTGAGATCGGAGGCGGTCAGACCACCAACCAGGGGTCCGGGGCTTGCCCCGGAGATCTGTTCTCAATGAAACTCAAAATCATCTGCGACTGTGACAATACCATGCCCCTCCCGGGCATGCCGGTGGACGACGGGCAGACGCTGCTCTACCTGCTGGGACGGCCGGACGTGGAACTGCTCGGGGTCACCACCAGTTTCGGGAACGGTAGCATTGACCAGGTGTACGAAGCGACGCAACGCCTGCTGCGCGCCGTGGGCCGGGCGGATCTTCCGCTGCTGCGCGGGGCGGAGCGGCGGGGCGCGCCGCCGACCGAGGCGGCCCGTTTTCTGGCCGATATGGCTGCCGCTCACCTCGGTGAGATCAGCTTGCTCGTGCTGGGCCCCCACGGCAACCTGCGTGGCGCGGCGGCCCTCGACCCCGCGTTCTACGCCAATCTCCGCCAGGTGGCCTGCATGGGCGGCTATCTGCGCCCGCTTCCCGGCCCATTCTGGAGCACGGTCAGGGAACTCAACCTCTCGGCTGACCCTGAGGGCGCCTGGATGACCCTCAATGCGCCCTGCCCGGTAACGCTGATGCATGCCCAGGTGTGCCTCGACGCGCCGTTCGATGCCGCCGAACTGGCGCCGCTGGCGTCCTTCGACCAGCGTATCTACGCCGCCCTGGCCGATTTTGTGCGCCGCGGCGCTGCCCAGGGCCGCGTACCCGCCGATTATCTCTGGGACCTGCTCCCGGCGGTCTTTCTCTCGCACCCCGAACTCTTCTCCAACGAGCGCGCCTGGCTGCGTTCGAGCATTGCCGACCTCGAAACGGGGAAACTTGTTCTCGGCGCTCCGGGGGACGGCGCGGAGATCGCCATGCCCGAGCGCATCCGTGACCGTGAGGGCTTCTATCGGGTTCTCTATGCGGCCTGGGAGCGGGTCGCCACCGTGGCGCCGTTGTAGGGCCGAAGCACCGGCTGCGCCAATGCTTCGGCCCTCCTCCACGTCAAGCGTTCACATCCACCACGATGCGCCCGCGCACCTGGCCCCGGGTGATGGTTTCGCTGTACTCGGGCACGGCCGACATGGGAATGACCTGGGTGAGGCGATCAATCAGGTCGCCGGGGAGGTCGCGGGCGATGCGCGCCCAGGCTTCGCGGCGCTGCTCGGGGGGCACCATCACCGACTCCACGCCGATGAGTTGCACGCCCCGCAGGATGAAGGGGAAGACCGAGGTGGTAAACTCGGCCCCGCCGGCGTTGCCGCAGGCCGCCACGACGCCGTAGTAGGCCACTGAGCGGAAGATGCCCCCCAGCACCGCGCCGCCCACGGTGTCCACCGCTCCGGCCCAGCGTTCGGTCTCCAACGGCCGGCCCGGCGCGGTCAGCACGGCGCGGTCAATCACCGAGTCGGCCCCCAGGCTCTTCAGATACTCCTCTTCCTGGAGCCGCCCGGTGGCGGCCACCACCTGGTAGCCGGCGCGGGCCAGCAGGGCCACGGCCACGCTGCCCACGCCCCCTGCGGCCCCCGTTACCAGCACCTCGCGCCCGCCAGGCCTCACCCCATGCCGCTCCAGGGCCTGCACGCACAGCATGGCGG
>JAOACN010000279.1 GCA_026417815.1 Chloroflexaceae bacterium
ATGTGTATAAGAGACAGCCGCGCAGGCGGACCTCGACGGGGTACGCTCCAGGGCGCTCATTGGCGCGGAGGGGGATGCGGTAGAAGCCGGTGCGATCGGCCACGCCGCCACCAACCGCGCGCTCGCCCAGGGTCACCAGCAACGCCTCGGACGGGGGCGCCGGGCCTTCGAGAAAGATGGTCTGCCCGTTGGGACAGGGGATAGGCACAGGGTCGGCGGCACGGAGCGGCGCGAGACCCGACCAGATGCCGGCCATGACCCCGGCGATCACCAGGACAATAACCGCGATAGGCTTGCGGAGAAGCAACGGTGTATCCGGGTAGGGCTACTGCTGCAAAGACACCTCGTCTCGGCGAGGGTTACGGGGGCCTGCGGCCCGGCACCATCACCCCTGTCGGCTCGGCTTCGCCACGCCGGCACGGGGTTCTGAGGGGCATCCCTGCGGGATCGAGGAGCGTGTTAGGGGTGGTAGCGTGATACAATGCTGGTGGGCGATAGTGGATTCGAACCACTGACCTCCACGATGTCAACGTGGCGCTCTAACCAACTGAGCTAATCGCCCGCTCAACGGATATGCTACCATTGATGGCAGCGGCTGTCAAGAATATGCACGCCCCGCCTGAGGCGCTGCTTACCCGGCTTCCGCCGGACTACCGGGCCGCGCTCGCCCAGGCGGCGAGCCTGGCCGAGGCCCATGCGGCCCGCCTCTGGCTGGTGGGAGGGGTGGTGCGCGATCTTCTGTGCCAGGCGCCCCTGGGCCGCGACGTTGATCTGGCAGTGGAAGGGGATGCGCTGGCGCTGGCCCACGATCTGGCGACGCGGCTCGGCGGGCGGCTACGGGCCGTTCACGCCGTCTTCGGCACCGCCAGCGTGGAGGTGCAGGCAGCCGGTGGCGCCACGCTGATCCTCGATCTGGCTGGCAGCCGCGTCGAACGTTACCCCTCGCCCGGCGCATTGCCGCAGGTCGCCCCGGCGCCGATCGAGGACGACCTGTACCGGCGTGATTTCAGCGTCAATGCCCTGGCGCTCGAACTGCGCGCCGTGGACGGGCAGTTGCGCGCCGGGCGATTGCTCGACCCTTTTGGGGGCCGCGCCGACCTGGTCACGGGCCGCCTGCGGCTGCTCCACGGCGAGAGTCTGCGCGACGATCCGACGCGCATGTTGCGGGGCGTGCGTCTGGCCGCCCGGCTGGCCCTGCGCCCTGACCCGGCCACCGCGGCGCAGATCCAGGCGGCCCTGGAGGCAGGGTACCTGAGCCTGGTGAGCGACGAACGCATTCTGACCGAACTCTGCCTGAGTCTGGAAGAGCCACGCCCCGACGAGACCTTGCGCCTGGCCGACGCCTGGGGACTGACCCCCCAGGTCGTTCCTGGCCTGGCGTGGAGCGAGGCGCTGGCGGAGCGTTGCGCGCGGCTGGCAGTGGCGCCAGGCAACGCGCCGGCGGGCGGGCCGCTCGTCTGGGCGGGGTTGCTGCTGTACGACCTTGCTACGGAAGGGCTTACGGCCATTACCGCGCGCTACCCCCTGCCCGCGGAGGCCGCCGACTTGCTGCGGCAACTCCCCGGCCTGCGCGCGGTGGCGCCGCTGCTCACGCCCGGCCTACCGAACAGCGGTATTGACCGCCTGCTGCGCCCCTTCAGCGTAACTGCGGTGACGGTGCTCCACTATGCTGAGCCGGCTGTCGCGGCCACGACCGCGCGCTATCTCCGCCAGTTGCGGACCATGCGCGCGCCGCTCAACGGCAACGACCTGCAGCGCCTGGGCATCGCGCCCGGTCCCCTCCTCGGCCAGACGCTTGAGGCGCTGCGCGCCGCCGCCCTCGATGGTGAGGTGAACACCCGCGAAGAGGCCGAGGCCTGGGTGCGGCGGTATGCGCCGGGATCGCCTGGGGCGTGAGGGGTCAGGACGATCCCGTGCGGACCCTGCGCCGCATGGCGCGCCGCGCTCGCGCCGCCATCGTTGCGGGTCAATCGTTTCAAGAAACGCTCCAGGGCAACCTGGAAGGCCGGCCTGTGGCTTCTAGCCTGCCCTGCGCGCCGGGACACGGGAACCCCGGGCGCCGCGCCCGCACCCCGGAGGAGCGCGCCCGGCGTTTCCCCGCCGGGCAGGGGAATGGGAAAACCCGGGCCCCTCGCCTTACAATCGGTGTTGGGGCGCCTGACACCTCTCGAAACTAGATGAAACGGACAATGAAGGATGTACTACTGATCTGGATGCGCGCCCGGATTCCGCTCTGGGCGGTAAGCCTCTTGCTGAGTCTGACCTTGATTGGCGGTGTGGGCGGCGGAGTGTATGCCGGATACCACCTCAACCGGCCCCCGGCTGCCTGCCCGGAAAGCCCCGAGGTCTGCGAGCAGTTTTCGGTCTTCTGGGAAGCGTGGGAACTGGCGCGCAAGCGTTTCGTGGATCCGGCGGCGATCGATCCGGGCGAGATGACCACCGGCGCCGTGAACGGCATGCTCGACAGCCTGGGCGACAACGGCCACACGCGCTTTCTCAGCGCCGAAGAAGCCCGGCAGTGGGAAGAGTCGCTGCGGGGATCGTTCGAGGGCATCGGCGCGTACATTGACGTGCGGAACGGGCGGACGATCATCGTCGCGCCGATCGAAGGCTCGCCCGCCGCGCAGGCCGGTCTGCGCCCCGGCGACGTGATCCTGGCGGTGAATGGCGAGCCGACCACCGGCTGGTCGGTTGACGAGTTGCGCACGAAGGTGCGCGGCCCCAGCGGCAGCAGCGTGACCCTGCGCGTTTTGCATCCCGGCGACACCGTTCCGGTGGACGTAACCGTCGTCCGGGCGCAGGTGGTGGTGCCGAGCGTCAACTGGCGCATGCTGCCCGACGATGTTGCCTTGATCCGGCTGAGTTCCTTCGACGACGACGCGGGCAAGGAACTGCGCGCGGCGCTTACCGACGCGCGACAGCAGGGCGCCCGCGCCCTCATCCTGGATCTGCGGAACAACCCCGGCGGCCTGCTCGATCAGGCCATCGAGGTGGCCAGCCAGTTCCTGCCGGAGGGTACAACGGTGCTGATCGAGGAGAATCGGGAGGGGGAGCGCAAGGTTACAACGGCGCGCCGCGGCGGGGCGGCCCTCGATTTACCCCTGGTGGTGCTGATCAACGAGAACTCGGCCAGTTCCGCCGAAATCGTTTCGGGGGCGTTGCAGGCGGCAGGGCGCGCCGTGCTGATCGGCGAGACGACCTTCGGCACGGGCACCGTGCTGACGCCGTACCGCCTGAGTGACGGGAGCCGCCTGTTGCTGGGCACCCAGCAATGGCTCACCCCCGACGAACGCACCATCCGTGGCCGGGGCATCGAGCCCGATGAAGTGATCGTCCTCGGCGACGAAGTGGCGCCCCTCTCGCCCGCCGAGGCGGCGGCCCTGCCCGCAGCCGAACTGCGCGCCGGCCCCGACACCCAGCTCGCGCGGGCGGTGGAACGGGTGCTGGAGGTGGCGGCAAGCCGGTAGTACGTGTTCAGATTTACCGCAGAGCACGCAGAGGATGAGCTTTTTCAACCCCTTTGCGCCCCTCCGCGCTCTCTGCGGTGAGAATGGGTTCGGTAAACATGAACACTATCAGCCGGTAGCAACCTTGACGGGTCATGGAGCTCGTGCTAGCATGCGCTGCATACTTCCGCTCCTGGCAATATCGTACGCACGGGAAGGTCCAGGAGGGCGCTGCTCTCCCAGGAACACGCTGTAATCATCCCGGTGGTGTGTGGCATAGCCTTGGCGTGTTAAGGTAGGAAAACCGGGATATCCCTCGCCCCTGCCGACGGCGGGCAACCCTCCGGGTTGCGGGACGGGGAAACCGGGTTTACCCGCTACCCCTGCCGATGACGCGCAATCCCGATGTTACGCGCAGGGTCTGGAAGAGCGAGGACGCTGATGGCCCCGCTGCTCGAAGTGCGCAACCTGCAAACCCATTTCCACACCCAGGATGGGGTGGTCAAGGCGGTTGACGGGGTCTCCTTCTCCGTGGATCGCGGCGAGACGCTGGGGATCGTCGGTGAATCGGGGTGCGGGAAGAGCGTCACCTCGCTCTCGATTATGCGCCTCATTCCCTCGCCGCCAGGAAAGATCGCCGGGGGGCAGATCCTGTTCGACGGTGAAGACCTTTTGCAACAGAGCGAAGAGCGGATGCGCCATATCCGGGGTAATCGGATCGCCATGATTTTCCAGGACCCGATGACCTCGCTCAATCCGGTGCTGACGATCGGGCGGCAGATCACCGAGGCGCTGGAACTGCACCTGAAGCTCTCGCGGCGCGAGGCCCAGAATCGCGCCGCCGAACTGCTCGATATGGTGGGCATTCCCTCGGCCAGCAAGCGCCTGGACAACTATCCGCACCAGTTTTCGGGCGGCATGCGCCAGCGGGTGATGATTGCCATGGCGCTCTCGTGCAACCCCGAATTGCTGATCGCCGACGAGCCGACAACCGCTCTGGACGTGACCATCCAGGCCCAGATTCTCGAATTGATCAACCGGCTCAAAGAGGAGCTTGATACCGCGGTCATCATTATTACCCACGACCTGGGGGTCGTCGCCGGCATGACCGATCGGGTGACGGTGATGTATGCCGGCAGGGTGGTAGAGGAGGGGCCAACCCGGGAGATCTTCGAGAACCCGCGGATGCCCTACACCATTGGCCTGCTGCGCTCCATTCCACGGCTGGACGAAGCGCGGGGGCGCAAGTTGAACCCCATCCGCGGCCTGCCCCCGAACCTGATCGACCTGCCGCCGATCTGCGCCTTCAGCCCCCGCTGCGACTATGCCCAGGAACGGTGCCTGACGACGCGACCGGAACTCCGTCCCGTCGGGGCCGGGCATGCCGCCGCATGTCACTTCGACATTACCCTGGCGACGCCCGTGCCCGAACGGGGCGCCGAGGAACTGGCGGTATAGCGCCCGCCGAGTGGGGGCGTGGGAGGACTTTTGCCCTCCCCGAAGGCGGAACTGGCGGTTACCCGCCGGGTGGGGGCGTGGCAGGGCCAGGCCCGCCTCGACGAACAAGAACACGTGAAAGCCTCGGAAGGCCGCCGGGTACGATAGCCATGGCAATGAAACCTGTTCCTGCGACCGATGCCGGCGACGCCTCGCTGATCGAGATCCGCGACCTGAAGGTGCATTTCCCCGTCACCCGCGGCATCATTTTTCAGCGCCGCGTGGGGACGATCAAGGCCGTGGACGGGATCAGTTTCAGCATCAAGCGAGGGGAAACCCTGGGCCTCGTGGGCGAGTCGGGGTGTGGGAAGAGCACGACCGGGCGGGCCATCCTGCAACTCTACCGGCCCACCTCCGGCGAGGTGCTGTTCAATGGTCAGGATCTGACGAAACTGCGCGGCGATGAACTGCGGAAGATGCGCCGGCAGATCCAGATGATCTTTCAGGACCCCTACGCTTCGCTCAACCCGCGCATGACCGTTGGCGATATTATCGGCGAGCCGATCAAGGTGCACCGCTTGCGCCAGGGCAGGGCGGTGCGCGAGCGGGTCGAGGAACTGCTCAGCCTGGTGGGGCTGAACCCGGCCTTCGCCAATCGCTACCCCCACGAGTTTTCTGGTGGCCAGCGCCAGCGGATCGGCATCGCCCGGGCCCTGGCAGTTGAACCGCAGTTCGTGGTGTGCGATGAACCTGTCTCGGCCCTCGATGTCTCGATCCAGGCCCAGGTGGTCAATCTGCTGGAAGAACTGCAGGAAAAGCTCGGGCTGACCTACCTGTTCATCGCCCACGACCTGAGCGTGGTGAAACACATCTCCAACCGGGTGGCGGTGATGTATCTGGGCAAGGTGGTGGAACTGGCCGAAGGCCCGAAGCTGTACCGCGCGCCCCTGCACCCCTACAGCCAGGCGTTGCTCTCGGCGGTGCCGATCCCCGACCCCAAAGTCGAAAAGCAGCGCCGGCGCATCATCCTCGAAGGGGATGTGCCCAGCCCGCTGAACCCGCCCTCAGGCTGCCGCTTCCATACCCGCTGCCCGATTGCCATCCAGCAGTGCCGGGAGGAGGAGCCGCCCTTCGTTGACTACGGCGAGGGGCACTTCGCGGCCTGCTGGCGCGCCCGCGAGTCTGGCGACTTGATGCCCGCCATCGCCCGCAAGCAGACCGAGAGCCTAGCTGCGCGCATCCATGCCGAGGCGGCGAAGGTCAAGGGTGTGGGCGATTAGTAGCGTTGCCTGAGCCACTCCCTCCAGCCGGCATCGAACTCGGCGAAGCTGACCCCGAACACCTCGCGCATCGCCACATCGTAGCGCGCCTCGCCGGTTCCCGGCGCGCGGCGCAGGGCCCCCGCCAGGCTCCAGAAGCCTTCGATCCCGCCATACCGTTCGACAATGTGGGCCGTCAGCGCGTAGGCGAAGCCGTAGGCCAGTCCCACGTCGCGCTCCAGCAAGGAGAGATGATCGAGATCCTGGGGCGCCGTCACATTGCTCCGGTCAACGATGGGGATGATGCGGCCTTCGCGCACCGCCGCGCTGACGATCTCGGCCCGGGGATTGTCGGCGACGTATTCGGCCAGGCCCTCCGACATCCAGTCGGAGAGACCGTAGTATTCCGGGAAGCTGCGGAGATGCACCAGGTGCGTGTACTCGTGGACCAGGACCTGGCCCAGCAGGCCCTGCCAGCCCTCGGCGGGATCATAGGCCCCGAAGGCGTATGAACCCGGCGCGTAGATCTCGATGCGATCGCCGCGTGGGCGGGTCGCCGCCTGGTACCAGGCCAGGGCGCCCGCATCGGCTGGCGGCGCCAGGCCGAAGATTGGCCGCACGTAGACGTTGTACTGCCCCTCCGGTTCCCGCCCGAGCTTGTTCACGACCCGCTCGCGGGCCCGTTCCATCAGGGTCACGAGTTCCTGATTCACATCGTCGGACCAGGCATAGGTGTGGAAGACGAAGTGTTCGCTCTCGATCTCGAACCGCTCGCCGAGCTGCTGCTCCGTTGGTTCCGAGAGGCGCCAGCGACCATCCACCTCGCGGAAGAGCCAGTCGGCCCGTAGCCCGCTGGCGGTATCGATGCGCGCCAGGACGAAGCCCAGATCGCGCGGCTCCACCCCGGCGACCCGGTAGGCAAAGGCGCCCCCTCCGCCAACAGTGGCGCGCTGGTAGGCGTCGAAACGCTCCTGGACGAGACGGCGCAACGGAACGCTGGTCTGGTCCACCGTGGCGCGAAGGAGGTCGGCATCACCAGTATTGTAGGCGCGCGCGAAGTCATCGAGCGTGGCCTGGATCCCCGCCCGCGCGGCCTGCAGATCCACCGTACCGTCTGGCGGTGGGACGGCAACCGTCGGGGCCGCGGTGATCCCGGTGGTTGGCGGCGCGAGCGACGGAGCAGGCGCGACGGCCTCACGGCCGCTCGCGCACCCGCTCAGCAACGCGAGAAGAAAGAGCAGGATCGCTGTATGGCGCATCGTATGCATCGCTTTCACATTCAGGTACAATCGCGCGATACACGCATCGTACCACAGGAGCACAGCGTTTTGTGGACCTGGAGACCTTTGACTGGCTCCGTTCGCCGGAGGGCCAGGCGTTGCTGGCGGAACTGGCCGCACGCCCCTTGCGCCCGAGCGACACGCTCCGCGAGATGGAGCGATTGCGCCAGCGCATTACGCCAGAACGGGCCCGCGCCGCGCTGGAACTGACCCTGTTGCGCCGCCGCGCGCGCGTGAAGTTCCCCGCCGCCGAGCGGCTCTACTTCACCCGTGAGGCGCTGGAGCAGGCCAGCGCCGCGCCGGTGGCCGCGCATCGCGCCACGCGCCTGGCGCCCTGTGGTCACGTCGCCGATCTGGGCTGTGGCATTGGGGGCGACACGCTGGCGCTGGCCGAGGCTGGAGCGCGGGTGACGGCGGTGGAGCGCGACCCGCTGCGCCTGGCCATGGCCCGCGCCAACGCCGAGGCCCTTGGTTTGAGCGAGCGGATCGACTGGCGCCTGAGCGACCTGGCCGTTGAAGAACCCCCTCTGGCCGATGCGCTCTTTAGCGACCCGGGGCGGCGGGCGGGCGGGCAGCGGCGCTTCGATGTCGAGAGCTACGACCCGCCGCTGAGCCGGGTGCTGGCGTGGCAGAAGCGCAACCCGGCACTGGCGGTGAAGGTCGCGCCGGGCATCGATCTGGCCGCGCTGCCCGCTGAGGCCGAGATCGAGTTTGTTTCGCTCGACGGCGAGTTGAAAGAGGCGGTGATCTGGTGCGGGCCGCTGGCGCGGGCCGCGCGGCGGGCCAGCCTGCTGCGCACCGGTGCAGATGGCCAGGTCGCCACCCACACGCTTGTGGCCGGGCCCGGCGCCGTCCATCCGTCCGTGCCGGTGGCCGAGCCGGACGCCTTTCTCTACGAACCGGATCCGGCGGTGATCCGCGCCGGACTGGTCACCAATCTGGCCATACGGCTCGGGGCGGCGCAGATTGACCCCACCATCGCCTACCTGACGGCGCCGACCTGCGTAGCCACGCCCTTCGCCCGGATCTGGCCGGTGCTGGAATGGTTCCCGTTCAATCTCAAGCGCTTACGGGCGCGGCTACGCGAACTTGGGGCCGGCCCGGTCACGGTGAAGAAGCGCGGCTCGCCGCTCGACAGCGATGCGCTGGCGCGCCAGCTCAGCGGCCCCGGAGCGCGCCCGCTCGTCGTGGCGCTTACCCAGGTGCGGGGGCGCCCCGCGGCGTTGATTTGCGACGCGCCTGTACCCCCTGGGTAGAAACTCCACTCCCCTGACGACGGGTGTAAGGGTCAGGGCCGATGCGCGGAGCCGGCGGCGGGGGGCAGGGCAGCCGCGCGTCGCCCGCTACGGTGTTTTTGTGTTGGTTCTGGCCCCTGGAGGTGGTATCGGCCCCGGGAAGTGGCCAGATGCGCCGCCAACACACATGTGGTACAGTAGAGCAACGTTTGACCAGTCAAGCATCAACGACACACAGCGGACACGCGGGTATGGACACGCCCCCTGCGGCCCGGCGGCGCGGGCTGATCGCCCTGATGGCGATAACCTTCTTGATGTACGCGGGATTCTTCATGGTCATCCCGCTGGTATCGGTGTACTACGTCGAGCACCTGGGCTTCGCGGCGACGCTGGTGGGCCTGGCGCTGGCCTTGCGGCAACTTTTGCAACAGGGGTTCACGCTGGTTGGGGGCGTGCTGGCGGATCGCTTCGGGGTGCGTGGGCTGATCGGCGCGGGGGTGCTGGTACGGGCCGCAGGTTTCATCAGCCTGGCCTGGGCGAACTCCCCGGGGTTGCTCTTCATCGCCATGATCCTCTCGGCGCTTGGCGGCGCGCTGTTCGAGGCCCCCAGCCGGGCCGCGGTCGCGGCGCTGACGCGCGAAGAGGAGCGGGGGCGCTTCTATTCACTCACTGGCGTGATCAGCGGCCTGGGCATGACCCTGGGCCCGCTGGCGGGGGCATTGTTGCTGCGGCTGAACTTCCAGGCGGTGGCGCTGGGCGCGGCGGCCTGTTTTGGCCTGGTCTTTGTGATCGTGCTGTGGCTGCTTCCACCGATCCGGGTGGCCGCCGAGCGCCTGTCGCTGGGGTCGGGGCTGAACCTGGTACTGCACGATCGCACCTTTCTGGTTTTTACCGCCCTGACGATGGGGTACTGGTTCATGTGGGTGCAGATCACCCTCAGCCTGCCTCTGGCAGCCGAGCGGCTCACGGGCAACCCCGAAGCGGTGGGGGTGGTGTACGCGCTCAACGCCGGTATGACAGTGTTGTTCCAGTACTCGGTGTTTCGCTTTGCCGAACGTTTCCTGCGCCCCTTGCCGATCATGATTATCGGCATGGCGCTGATGGCGTTGGGGCTGGGCGCGGTGGCCGCTGCTGGCGACATCGGCGCCCTGCTGGCATGCGTCGCCATCTTTACCCTTGGCTCGATCCTGGCCACCCCGACCCAGCAGAGCATCACGGCGTCGCTGGCCGACCCCCGCGCCCTGGGGTCGTACTTTGGGGTCAACGCCCTGGCGCTGGCCTTCGGGGGCGCGCTGGGCAACCTGGCGGGGGGCGCGCTGACCGACGCGGCGCGACGGGTCGGCCAGCCGGCCCTGCCGTGGTTGACCTTTGCCCTGTTGGGGCTGGGTGGCGCCATCGGCCTGGCGATGCTCGCCGAGCGTCTGCAACATCGCCGTTCGACCGCCCACCTGGTGATCGCCACCCAGCCGAAGCAGCCGTAGCGAGGGCCGGGGCATTAGACCTGGTTCAAACCTGCCTGACAGGCCGACCCGTGCTGGGTGCCGGCGCTGCAATTTCACACAATGTGGAGGTGTGGAGGTGTGAAGTTATGATTCAACCTTGCGCGCCCATCGGGCCTTCACCTCCATATCTCCACACCTCTACACCTCCACACCTCCACGGACCGGCTATGAGAGGCAGCAAAGCACCGGTTACACCGAAAGCGCAGGTCTGAGACATACCGTACCCTGAGAAGGAGCCAGCCATGCCCGCACCAAACAACCGCTATGCCTTTTTCAACGGCGCGATTGTTCCCATCGAGCAGGCCAGCGTCAGCGTGATGACACACGCGCTGAACTACGGCACGGGGTGTTTCGAGGGCATCCGCGGCTACTGGGTGCCGGAAGAGGAGCAGTTGTTCGTCTTTCAGTTACGCGCCCACATGGAGCGTCTGCGGCGTTCCTGCCACATCCTGTACATGCGCCTGCCCTACAGCGTGGACGAGTTGTGCGCGATCTGCATCGAACTGCTTCGCCGTGAAGGGTTTCGCGAGGATGTGTACATTCGCCCGCTGGTGTACAAGAGCGACCCGGCGATCGCCGTGCAGATGAACGGCATGACCGACGCCTTCACGCTCTTCGCGGTTGGCTTCGGCCAGTACATCGCCAATCCGACGGTGCGGGCATGCATTTCGTCGTGGCGGCGGATTGACGACAACATCATCCCCTCGCGGGCCAAGGCCTGTGGAGCGTACCTCAACTCGGCGCTGGCGAAAACCGAGGCGCTCCTCAACGGCTACGACGAGGCGATTGTGCTTGGCAGCGACGGGCAGGTATCCGAGGCCAGCGCGGCGAACCTGTTCATCGTGCGTGGCGGCGCGCTGGTCACCCCGCCGCTCACCAGCGACGTGCTGGAGGGCATCACGCGGCAGGTGGTGGCGCAACTGGCCCGTGACGAACTGGACCTGAGCGTGGTAGAGCGACCGATTGACCGCACCGAGCTGTACGTCGCCGACGAAGCTTTCTTCTGCGGAACAGGGGTGGAGATCAAGCCGATCGTCGAAATCGACCGGCGGATGATCGGCAACGGCCAGGCGGGGCCGATCAGCGGCGAACTGGCGCGCCGCTATGCCCGGGTGGTGCGGGGGCAGGTTCCGGCCTACCGCCAGTGGTGCACACCGGTGTACGAGAAGTGAACCGGGTTGGGAGGGCCTTGCTCTCCTGCTCCCTCCCGAGCATGGCCTCTCTTCACCGCAGAAGCGGAGGATCTGGCGTGGAGGAACCAGGGTTCCCCACACCCTCGCCCGAGAGAAGAGGTGCGGGGAGACCAGACCTCCCCGCACCTCTCTGAAACCGTCACACAAGCGGCCGAGCCGCAAAAGCCCGTTTCAGAACGGAATATCGTCGTCGCTCTCGATTGGCTGGGGCTGATTGCGAGCAGCGGAGCGCGCCGGAGGACGCGCGGCGGTGCCTGAGGGGCGCTCAACCGCGCCAGCGGGGGCAGCGGCAGGAGCGCGGCGCGATGGAGAAGGCGGGGGTGAGGCCTCTTCCGGCTCCTCGACCTCGGGTAGCACGTCGGGCGCAGCGCCACGTTCGCTGCGGCTGGACAGAATGATCATATCCTGGGCCACCACCTCGGTGGTGTAGCGGTCCTGCCCATCCCGGTCGGTCCACTTGCGCGTTTGCAGGCGGCCCTCGACATAGACGCGGGTGCCCTTGGTGAGGTAGGTGTTGCAGATCTCACCGAGTTTGTCCCACGCGACGATGCGGAACCACTCCGTATCCTCGTGGGTGCCGCCGTCGCGATCCTTCCAGGTGCGGTTGCTGGCAACGCGGAACGTCGTGACCGCGCTGCCCTGCGCCGTGTAGCGCATCTCCGGGTCAGCGCCGAGATGACCGGTGAGCTGTACCTTGTTCAGATCCTTTGCCATCAGAGACCTCCTCGTGGCACGTAGACACTCGCCCCGACACGTACCGATCGACCGAGTGAATCGAACTGGTGTTCGCCACTATAACACGAAAACAATGTGCGCGTCAAGAGGGGTTTGCCGCCCGGGGTTCGCGCAGCGTCCGCCTCCAGCAGTGAACTGGTGAGCGGCTGCGCCGCCCGATACGGTCATGTTTCGCTGGTTGTGGCGGCTGCGCCGCCAGAACTGGCGAAAAAGCCGGGGTTGGGGGCTTGCCCCGAGGACGTCGCACAGGCCCTGATTGGAAGCCGGGGCAAGCGGGGTTCCCCACCCTGCCGACGATTACGATAGACCGATGTCGTAGCCCGCCTCGAGATCGCGCCGGGCGAAGCGGCGGAAGGCCAGTACCGTACGCGTGCTGGTGACGCCGGGGATGCGGGCGATCACC